>CAMZGI010000111.1 GCA_947306305.1 uncultured Fibrobacter sp. | reverse complement strand
TTCTAATTTCTAGTAACTATAAACTAGTATCTAGTAACTACTTTCTAAACACCCATTTCTTGTAGAGCGTGTAGCTTACGAGCACATAGACAACGTTCGCGATGATGTTTGCGAAGTACGTGGGCTTCATGAATCTGGAAATAAATGCGGTAAAGCCAGCACACCAGGAAGCGTTTGTTAGCGCGTATGCGGAGCCTTCCAAAACGAGCAGATTGACTCCGTAAGAGCAGAGGAATACAATAATGAATCGCACGATTTCGGTGCGTTTTTTGTTGGTGCTCTTGAAGTTCCAGATGCGGTTGCAAAGGTAGCTGTTGAGTCCTCCAGCGACAAATCCGAGAAAATTCGAGAGTTCCAAGTTCCAGTCGAGGACTTGATGGAGTATCCAAACGGTGGCAAGCGTAATCAAAGTGTTCATTACGCCGATAATATTGTATTTGATAAAGTGTTTCACGGGGCATAAAATACTAATTTTGCGGCATGAATTGGATTGCAAGTAAAAAGTGCAGCGCCGCCGAAGCTGCAGAAATGATTCATAATGGCGATGTTCTTGGTGTTTCTGGATTTACTTTAGCTGGATACCCGAAAGCGGTTCCTCTGGCGCTCGCGGTACGTGCTGAGAAACTTCACGAAAATGGCGAGGATTTCAAGGTCACTCTCTTTGCTGGAGCCTCTACTGGCGATAGCTGCGACGGTGCTCTTGCGCGTGCCAATGCCTTGAAACTCCGCATGCCTTACCAGTCGAATCCGAGCTTGCGCAAGGCGATTAATGACGGCAGCATCCGCTATATCGATGCTCACTTGGGCAAGATGGGTTATCTTGTGCGTACTGGGGCTGTCCCTGCTCCGACGGTCGCGATTATCGAAGTGTCCGCAATATTGCCGGACGGCCGCATTTGCCTTACGACTTCGGGCGGAAATTCCGTTTGCTATTTGGACATGGCTCAAAGGATTATCTTGGAGCTGAACACGCGTTTGGGCGATAGCTGCATTGGCATGCACGATAACGCTCTCCCTGAACTTCCGCCACATGCAAAGCCGCTTGCAATCTACAGTGCCGGTGACCGCGTGGGTGAAGAATTTGTCCGTATCGACCCGAACAAAGTGGTGGCAATTGTCGAGAATGAAGCTTACGACGAAGTGACTCCGTTCGTGGAACCTGACGAAGTTTCCAAAAATATTGGCGAACGCATTTTAGACTTTATTCGTTTTGAAGAATCGCATGGCAGGCTTCCGAAGGGGCTTGCTTACCAGAGTGGCGTGGGCAAGGTGGCGAATGCCGTGCTTTGCGCTATGGCTAACGATGACCGCCTCGGTCAAATTGACCTTTTCACCGAAGTTATTCAAGAAGCCGTGCTCCCGCTTTTGAAAAAGGGAAAACTTGGCATTGCTTCGGGAACAGCGCTCACGCTTTCGAAAGAAGCACAGCAAGAGTTTGTCGAAAACAGCGCGGAATGGAAAAAGCATTTTGTCATTCGCCAGCAAGAAGTGAGCAACAGTCCCGACGTGATTCGTCGTCTTGGCGTGATTTCCATGAACACTGCTTTGGAAGTCGATATTTTTGGCAACGTCAATAGTTCGCTTGTCTGTGGCTCTGCGATGATGAACGGCATTGGTGGTTCTGCTGATTTTGCTCGCCATTGCGCTCTCGGATTTTTCCTCACGCCGTCTGTAGCGAAGGGTGGGGCTATTTCGAGCATTGTGCCTTACGTGAGCCATGTCGATCATACGGATCATGACACGCAGATTTTTGTGACGGAGCAGGGTCTCGCTGACCTTCGCGGCCTGCCTGTTGAAGAACGTGCCCGCCTGATTATTAACAACTGCGCTCACCCGGATTACCGTGCTGAACTCACGGATGTTTTGGAATACGGGCTCAAGCATGCCAAGGGAATTCACTTGCCGCTAGCGTTGTCTCGCGCATTTGAGATGCATACTCGTTTCTTGGAAACGGGCAAGATGCTGTAATCCGCAAATCTCAAAATTCAGCTGCACCCATGGTCGAAATCATGGGTGTTTTTTTGTTAGGTCTATTGAAAATTTTTTGTAAAAAATATATTTTTATTACGGGGTGTTCTGAGGCAAAAATTTGATGTAAGGGCGAATTTCTATGTGGAAATTTTCAAAAATTTCTCTTTCTGTTTTGCTGACTGCACTCTTTGTATCGTGCGGCGATGATTCTTCAAGCAACCCGGAAAATGTTTCGAGTGACGATCCCGAACTGTCTAGCGAAGGCGGTACGGATAGTTCTTCGTCGAGCTCCAATTCTAGAGACTCTAAGAGATCTTCTTCCAGCAATTCTAAGGAAAGTTCATCTGCAAGGCAGGACGCCTTGTCTTCTGAAGATGATGAAAACTTGGATGTCATCTATGTCGTTGTCGATGGTACGGTGTCGGGCAGAATTGCGTTGGAATCGTTTGCGAAATCGGCTCAGGTCGAAATGGTGCTTCTCGATTCTGCGGACGGTTACAAGAAAACCAAGACTACGTTCTCGGGCGATGTCAGTAGCGACCACGATTACGAAATAAAGAAAATTGACTTGTACCAGCCTTACGTGCTGCTCTCTGTCGATGGCAAATTTGAAAATGTGGTCGAAGGAAAATCCCAGTCGGCATCGCTGTCGGCTTTGGGCGATGCCACGGCGAGCGAAGTTTTCAACTTGAATTTGCTTTCTTCGCTTGAGGCGGATCGTGCTTTGCAGCTTTTGCAGAATTCGAAAAAGAATTATGAAGAAGCCAAAGAAAACGCCCATGTAGATGTGTGGAGCATGTTCCACTTGGATGCCCATGATTTTGACGCTCCCGAATTGGTCGATGTCACGGATAAGAGCGATGCTGCTGCTGCGCTCCTTGCTTCGACCATTTTGTTGCAGGCTGGCGCGGATGGCGATTTCGAGAAGTTCTATAAGGCTGTGTCTGCCGATGTCGTTAAGGACGGCAAGTGGGACGATGAAAAAACTCGTCTGGCGATTGCGGACTGGGCGCTTGCTACGGACTTGAAAGACGGCTTCGCCTCGATTCGCAAGGCTATCGAAAAGAAGCAGAAGAACGTTTCGGAATTTGAATCTTATATCAAGAACTTCTACTTGGCTGAACTTGATTTCCCGAGCTGCGATGCAGAAACGGATGGCAGCGTCTTCTTTGTCAAGAACAAGTCGAGCGAATTTTATGCTGCGTCTTATGACGATGTTTCAAAGTCCAAGGATCGTTTTGTTTGCGATCAGAAGTCTGGCTGGAAGGCTATCCCCGATAGCTTGAAGGACTTTATGGGCGATGCGACACCTGCTAAGGATGGCGAGGTTCGTCGTGGCGCATTCTCGGGCGACTTCCTTGTGTATGATGCAAAATCCAAGTCTTGGCACAAGGCTAACGCCGTTGAAAGGGATCGTTATTTTGTTGTAAATTCTGCAATCAAGGAATTTGTCGATATTCAAGATGTTTACGAGAGCATCAAGGATAACGAGCGTGTAATCTTTGTGCTCCGCCATGCGGAACGCGGCGACGATACGAGCAAGAGCGGAACGCTTACCGATAACGGCAAAAAGCAGTCCGAAGAAGTTGGCGCAAGGCTCAAGAAGTTCAAGGAAGACTTTGTTCTTGGAGCTTCTGAATTTGTTCGTGCTCACCAGACGGTCGAGTCCATTGCAAAGGGCCGCGGGCAATCTTACGACAAACGCGATACTATCCCACAGTTGAACGATGATTGGTACTCCAAGAACGCCGAAGCAGTCGAAAAGGCTAAGAGCGAATGCGGCGGTGGCTGGGAGGTGACGTCCAAGTATGCTTACACGGGCGCTTATTCGACAGGTGCGGATGCCGCATACTACAATCTTGCTGAACGTTCCGTGGAACTCATTGAAGATGTGCTTGTGAAGAAGTATTCGAAGGAAAAATTCGTGCTTTTGAGCTCGCACGACAAGTTGATGGTTCCGCTGGTCGCTTATTGCTCTAATTTGAATATCGAATTGAAAAAGTACGAAAACGGCGGAAAGTGGATTAACTACCTGGCTGGGGTCGCAATTATCCTAGATAAGGACGGAAATCGCCGATATGTCGCTGTTCGTGGCTTGACAACGGGGTATGCCAACTAAAAAGGTGTCAGAAAATTACTAACTTCGAGTCATGTGGATTCGGTGGTTAATAATTTTAATGACTCTGGTATGGACGTCATGTGATACAGTCCGTTATGGATCTGTACCCTGCGATGACGACGACTGCGTTGCGACGTTGGAAGGAGACGACGATAATCCCGAAAAAAGTTCGGGAAGCGAATCCTCGAAAGAATCGAAGGACGGTAAAAGCGGTTCTTCGACTAGCGGTTCCTCGACCAGTAGCTCTTCGCATAGAGGTGGTTTCCACCGTTCCTCTAGCAGCAAAAAAGAATCTGCAGAAAATGTGAAAGGTTCCAGTTCTTCTGGAACGACTGTTGAAAAGCTTCCCGAATGCACTGCGGCTAATGAAGGCTCGGCATATACGATGGCGGGCGTGCAGTATTATTGTATTTCGGGTTCGTGGTCAAAAGAAATTCCCGAAACTTATGATGTCAAGTGCAGCGACGGTATTTTGGACTTGCAAAAGATTGGCGCGAACAGTGCTTATGCAGCCGAGATAGAGGACAACGCGAATTACCGCCGGACAGGCGTTTCTATTAAGGGCGTAGCCCAGAAGGGACCGTTCCGTCATGGCACGTCGCTAAAGATTGTGGAGCTGGACAGCGCGATGCGTTTGGCGGAATCCAAGCGGACTCACGAAACTTGCATTGTCTCTGCGGACGGCTCGTTCAACTTTGCTGGTCTCAACCTCGTGTCGCCTTACGTGAAGGCAGAAGCGAAAGGCTATTACAGAGACGAGCTTACTGGCGAGAATTCCTCTTCGCTGTTGGCTCTCAATGCAGTCGTCGATTTGTCTAGCCGTGATTCTTTTAATGTGAATATCTTGACGCACTTGGCGGCGCCGCGTGTGCTCAAGCTGGTGCAGGACGCTGGCAACAACCAACCTATCGGGAGCCAGAGCGGTCGCGCGTTGAGCGATGTGCTTTCGGCTTTTGGCATTAGCCTTGGCGGCAGTTCGAGCGGCTATAGCGGCTTTGGCGGACGCAGCGGTTTTGGCGGCAGGGGTCAGACTACGTCGTCAAGTCAGAAGTCCGCAGAGGACTTGGCGCTGTTTGGTTCCGACGATTACAACGCGGCTTTGCTTGCTGTGTCGGTGATGCTGCAGAGCTATGGCTCGGCAAACGAGATGCTTGCATTTGCAAACCAGGTGGCAACAGACATTCAAGGCGATGGCGGCTGGGGAGACAATTCTTCCAAGGCTAAACTTGCAGACAAAGTATTAATGCTGGATGCCGAAGGCGGGCTTGAAAAGATTCGCCAGAATCTTGAAGGCTGGAATCTCGGCAGCGTCCCCGACTTTGAAAAGCATGTGCGTAATTTCTGGACGAAGACCCATAATTTTGAAACTTGCGGCTCGATGAATGCGGGGCAGGTGAAGCATGTGGGCAATAGCCAGAGTCAGTATTTCGTTTCTTACTATGAACAGCCGAATGGCCCGAAAATCCGATTCATTTGCGACAGGACGACAAAGAATTGGCGTGTTGCGACGGATCTCGAAAAGGATACGTATGGCTTGGGCGCAGGCGACTATGACGGACAAGTTAAAAGCGGAAAAGTCAATCAGGACAAGTCTTACATTTACGACCAGCGCAAGCGTAGCTGGCGCGAACCTCAGCCGGGTGAAATTGTTGAATTTGAAGATGTGGGCAGTGTCTTGAAGAAAGTCGCCGCAGGCGAAAAGGTCATCTTTATTTTGCGCCATGCAGAACGCACGGACGATACGGGCAAAAATGGACACTTGACCGACAAGGGCAAAAAGCAGTCGCAGTCGGTGGGCGAAAAGTTCAAGGGCGAAGACATTTACTTTGCCAACTCGACTTACTTGCGCAGTTACGAGACATGCTCGAACGTTGCGACGGGAGCCGGGTTCTCTGCGTTGGTGAGCGATACGATTCCGCAACTCGATGGCGATTGGTTCGTGAAGGACGATTCGAAGTTTGAAAACTACAAGAATAACAATGGCGGCGGTTGGGTCGTGACCTCGGAATATGCATACAAAGGAAGCTACCCCGATGCCTACTATCCGCTACAGACTCGTGGCGAAGAGTTCATAACCGAAGTGGTGAAGCCGCGATTTGAAAAAGTCAATAAGATGGCGGTTTGGATTTCGCATGACATGCTGGTGGTTCCGCTTGTTGCGTTCTGCACGGAAGGAAAGGCGAACTTGCGCTATTTCGACACCAAGCAGTGGATCAATTACCTCGCTGGCGTGGCAATTATCATGGGTGCTGACGGAACGCTCCGCTATGTGCCCGTGAAGGGTCTAGATTCCGGCACAATGACGATGTAGCGGCGGCTTCGCCAGTGGTTAGTAAACAGTGGCTAGTAAACAGGATCGTGATAAGAACGATCTTTTTACATTCCTAACCACTAACCACTAGCCACTAACCACTCCCTAAAATTGCTATATTCTCGCGCGTTGATTTTTATCAAACAGTTCACTTAATTAAACATGGACGCATTCCGATATGAATGATACACTAAAGAAAGCTATGGTCTTTGCCGCAATGACGACGGTTTCCGCTGCCTTTGCGTCCGAGTTCGTAGCTCAACCTGCTGCTTCCCAGGCTGCAAAGGTTGGCCGTTTTGACGAGCAAATTGCTCTGATGCCGGACTCCATTGCCGCCCCGATCAAGGAACAGCTCAAGTGGATGGATGAATCCGCTGTTTTCCAGATTGTGGAAACTCACGGTGGTGGCTATTCCATTCTTTACCATACTTACGAACAGTCCGTTCGTGCCCGCGATATCCGCGATTCTATCGAAAATGCCGGTGGTCACGCTATCGTGCCTATTGCTAAGGCTAAGCTCGGTAGCGAATACTGCCATGGCAAGATGGAAGGTGGAAAGTGCAAGGGCGAAACAGATACCTTTACGATTGGTAAGCTCGTCGAGTTCCAGGCTACGGGTCTCATCGTTGTGATGTCCGTTATCGTTGGCCTCTTGATTCTCTGCACTATCATGAGTGCTGTCATGAAGAAGCTCGGCTTTGACAAGATTCCGGCTCCTGCTGCAAAGAAAGCCGCCCCGGCTCCTGCTCCGGCTGCTGCCGCTCCTGCCCCTGCGGTTCGTGCTCCTGCACATTGCGACTGGGATCCGAATGCAAAGAGCGTTCATCCGGGATTTACCAACAAGCAGCTCCAGGCGTTCCTCGGCATTGCCGCTGTCGCCGCTCTCGAAGAACATCCGGGACTTACAAACGATCAGTTCCTCGTTCTCGCAACCGCTGCTGCAACTCAGGCTATTGGTAAGCCGTGCCGCGTCACCGCTTACAGAAACATTAACTCCCCTGCTTGGACGATTGTCAAGTAAGGCTAAACTTTTAAAAACTTAACAGGCTTTATAGCCAGGAAAAATCAAAATGAAGAAAACAGTCCGTATCAGTTTCGAAGGCAAGACCTACGACGTCGAAGTAGAAGTTCTTGATTCCGCCGTTGCCGCAGCTCCTGCTGCCCCGGTTGCCGCACCTGCTGCCGCCCCGGCTCCTGCCGCAGCTCCGGCCGCTGCTGGTGGTACCGAAGTGAAGTGCCCGCTCGCCGGTTCTGTGTTCAAGCTCAAGGTCAAGGTGGGCGATCACGTCGAAGCCAACCAGGAAGTGGCTATCATCGAAGCTCTCAAGATGGAAAACCCGGTCGTCGCTCCGTGCGCAGGCACTGTGAACTCCGTCTCCGTCAAGGAAACCGACACTGTTACTGATGGCCAGGTCTTGATGACCATTGC
>CAMZGI010000110.1 GCA_947306305.1 uncultured Fibrobacter sp. | reverse complement strand
CTTAGAACTTTGGTTCCTATAGGTCCCTGCTTGTCGAAGGGCTGCCAACTGCGGCTCTGCGAGGATAATCGGCATTCATAGCGAAGCGACCTCATCGCTCACTGCTCTCTGCTCACAACGCCAGCGGCTTCGCCGCATCTTTCGTCTGTAGCCCGCCGTGGCGGGCGTTCTCTCGTCTAAATAGCCAGCGGCATCCACGGCTTGACTACGTCAATCGACGTGAGCATATTTTGCTTGACTCGGCGGATGGCCGCGGCTGCAATCATTGCTCCGTTGTCTGTACTCAGACTACGGTCTGGTACGCAGAAGCGGATTCCCTTTTTGTTGCAGTAGTCTTGCAGGCGCGTGCGAAGCCAGCTGTTCGCGCTCACGCCACCGCCCATCACAAGCGTTTTCATCTTCGTCTTTTTGAGTGCGTTGATGGTCTTGGAAACAAGGCTATCAACGATGGCGTCTTCAAGCGAAGCGCAGATGTCGCCAAGGTTCTGCTGGATAAATTCGGGGTCGTGCGTTTCCGTGTAGCGGAGCACGGCGGTCTTTAGACCGCTGAACGAAAATTCGCAGTTGTCGTGCGTGTGAAGTGCACGCGGAAATTCCACAAATTTGCGGTTGTGGTCTTTGCCCAAACGACTGATGGTAGCACCTGCGGGGTACTTGAGTCCAAGGAGCTTTCCGCATTTGTCGAAGGCTTCGCCAGCCGCATCGTCGCGGGTACGCCCGATGCTCGTATATTTAAAGCCGGGTTCTTCCATCACCAGTTCCGTATGCCCGCCCGAAACGGTGAGCGTCAAAAATGGAGGCTCAATATCCGGGTTGCTGAGCCATGCGGCGGCAAGGTGACCTTCGAGGTGGTTGATGCCGTAAGATGGAATGTTCAAGTCGCGAGCGAGGCCTTTGGCAAAGCTCGCGCCCACAAGGAGCGGTCCCATAAGACCGGGGCCTGTAGTGTAGGCAATCGCGTCAATATCCTTGAGATCGATGCCCGCTTCCTTGACAGCAGCTTCGGCAATCGGGGCAATTTTTTGCAAATGGGCTCGTGCCGCAATTTCGGGAACGACTCCACCGTAAAGAGCATGTTCATCAATTTGGCTATAAAGCGGATTCGAAAGCACCTGAAGCGGTTCATCTTGCAAAACGGCACATGCTGTTTCGTCACAGCTGGATTCAATGCCTAGCCAAATCATATTCCATATTCCTCATCTTTGTCATCGTCGTCAGTTTTCGTCTTGATGAGCTTAATCTTGTCGGGTCTGACAAGCACGGCCTTGATAGACATGTTGCGATCTACATCCGACGGCAGCGTCAGCTTGATGGTTGGCGCAAGGCTATCGGCATCTTCGATGGCAAAACGGTTGTATTCAATAAAAAGCTCGATATCGTTATCGTGAATGGCATCGACCACTTTAGCTCCGCCAGTCACCACGACAGTCGTCTTTTGCGGCGAAAGCGAATTTAAAGCGCGGTCGTAAAAACCAATGAGCTGGATGGGAATGTCCTTGAATTCTCTAGACTTGATTTTTTGCACTTCCACAAAAATCTTAGCAACGGAATCGCTCGGTGTCACAAACGGCGGGAGCATTTCGGTCACAAGAGGCACAGAAAAAGTATTGCTTGCCTTGAGACTGTCAAAGAACATGGAATCTGTCGGAACGTCGATAATTCGCGTGAGGGCGTTACGTGCACCAGAAACCATCAGGTCTTCGTGCATGAGCTTGGGCGGCTGGACAATGACATATCCCGGAGCGGCATTAAAACTCACATTGCTCTTGATGGGAATGCTGCGTTCAATTCGCGTATCGACGGCGACATCTACAAAAAGGTACTGGTTGTCGGGTTCAATGTAATGGACGGAGGCAAAGTTCGGGGCTACAAAGTTCTTTGCGTCCAAATGGATTCGCTTGGAACCGAGTTCTGCATTGTGCAAATCGACCACCATCGCCGACTGCTTTTGAGACTGCAAACGGATAAGGTCAAGGGGTTTGCCTTCTACGGTCACTGACACTGTGCTTGGCGGCTTGGACGCAATTGCAAGAGCTTCGGGCAGCTTTACAAACGTAAGCGGCACTTCCATCTTGAGCTGGAAGTCCTTAAGCGAGATGACGTAGAACCAGAGGGCCATCGCGCATACCAATGCGGTTATCTTTAATATGATGTTTCCCATAAAAGCCCCGTAAAGAACCTCTACAAATTTAATTATATTCCAGTCGTGTTCGGACAATTAGGCTATTTAATATCGGAATCTTTTCGAGGATGGAAGCAGCACCGCACGGTAATCCTTCCGTCTCTGGTGACCATTTTTCTGTGTTCGCTTCTCTTGGCGGCGTCTTTTACGGTTTTGGGAGCTTCGTTCAAGCTCATCTCAGCCGAAAAATCCATGTATGTCATCGAGGCGTTTTTAAACGAGAACGTTCCCGACGATTCCATTCCTGCAATCAAGACGCGGCTGGAGCATTATCGCCATGTGGAGTCGGTGTCGTTCGTGAGCGCCGATTCGGCGTTGGCTGATTTCCGCAATCACTTTTCGTCGGACATGCTCACGCTTGTCGAAGGGAACCCGCTCCCTGCATTCTTCCGCGTGTCGCTTAAGGCCGAGGCTCAAAATCCGGCGGATCTCTCTGAAATCCGCAACATGGTTGCCGAAGAACCCTGCTTTGAAGAAGTGCAAGCACCCATCAAGTGGGCGTCTCGAATTTCGTCATGGAAGTTCAAGATGGTTTTCTGGCCTATTTGCATCAGCATCCTTTTGCTCATTACGCTCTCGCTCATCATTTGCAATTCGGTGCGTCTTTCGCTTATGTCTCGCAAACTCTTGGTCGAGAACATGAAGTACGCTGGCGGCAGTTACCTGTTCATCGAATTTCCGTTTGTGCTGGAAGGGGCTGCTCAAGGCTTTTTCGGAAGCTCTCTTGCAGTGATTCTATTGGGACTTGTAATCCAGTCCGTGTCGCGGATGTTCCCGATTATTTCTTTGGGCGTGTCGGGATTCTGGTTTATCGTCCTCTTTACGTTGTTGCTAGAAACGACCCTTGCAGGCTACTTTAGTTTCCGCACCGTGCGTAGTTTTCTCTTCGAGAAGAAAGGGGAACAAGAGTAATTGATGCGATTCGTTTCACTGTTGTTTCCGATTTTGTTTTTCGCCTTTGCTGTCGCTTGGGGCGCCCCCAAGAAGACGGACGCTCAGCTTGACGAGCAAAAAGTGGCGTTGAAAAAACTCGAAGCGGATCTTGCCAAAAAACGTGAAGAGCTCGCCCTTTTGGAAACGGAAGAAAAGGGTGTCTTGAATACGATTTCGCTTTTGGACCAGAACTTGAACCGCACGCGTTCGTACCTGTCTGCACTTTCGAAAAACGAGGATTTATTGCAGGACGCGGTGAAGCAACTGGTGATGGATATCGACTCGCTAGATGCTAAAATCAAAGAACGCAAACGAGCCATGAATAAACGTATTAGGAATTTGTACGTATATGGCCGCAGCTCCGATGCCGAAATCCTTTACGAACTTTTGACCAAGAATGGAAACCCAGAACGTCAAGTTTATTGGGTGCATCACTTGCTGAATCGAGACCGCGAAGATGTCGAGCTGCTCCGCAGCCTTATTGCGGAACGCACGCAAAAGCAGCATGCCCAAGAGAACCATCTTGCTGAGCTGACCAAGCTCAGGAACCGCAAAGCGGTCGAAGAACGCGGACTCATGGCGCAGATGAACGGTCAAGAACGCATGCTGCACTCGCTCAAGCACGACAAAGCTGTGCAACGCATGGCGCTCAAGGAGTTCGAACGCAACCAAAAGACGATGCTCTCCCTGATCAAGAGGCTCGAAGAGCGTCGCAAACGCGAAATCGAAGAAGCGAAAAAAGCCGAAGCTGCTCGCCTAGCGGCTCTCAAAAAGAAAGAACGCGATGCCGAGAAAAAGCGTGAAGCCGAAAAGAAACGCGAAGCGGAGAAGAATCGGCAAACCGAAATGGCTAAAAAAACGGTTCAGGTGCAGCCGTTCAGAGGTCCCAAGTGCTTGCCTCTGGAAGGTCCTGTCATCAGCGAATATGGCTTGCAAGAACATCCCGTACTCCACATTATGACGCGCAACTTGGGTGTCGAAATCCGCGGAAAACGCGGGGGCCGCATCCGTGCCGCTGCTGCTGGCACCGTCGCGATGGTCTCCGAAATCGATGGCCGCGGCCCCTCCGTCATCATCGAACACGAGGGCGGAATCTACACGGTGTATGGCCACATGAAATCGATTCACGTCCAAGAAGGCAAAAGTGTCAAGAAATGCGAAGAAATTGGAGAAGTGGGCGATATTGCTTCGTTAAATGGAATTAAATTGTACTTTCAAGTAAGCGAAGGGACACAGACCGTGGACCCGTTGCAGTGGTTGAAACAGAAATGATAGAATATCGCTTAAATGGCCCAGCCTCTCAGGAACGCATCCGCATTCGCCTTATGGCGGCATTGCGTGAGAACCGCTTCCCGCAGTCGATTCTTATCGACGGTCCTGTTGGCATTGGCAAAAAAGCTCTTGCGATGGAAATCGCCCAGGCGTTGCAGTGCACGAACCCGAGCGTTCGCCCCTGCGGTAATTGCTTTGGCTGCAAAATGGCCGCCGACACCGGCGTGACGGACAACTGGGTTGTCCCTATGGAAGCAAAAGAAGCTTCGGCTCGCAATGCGTCTGAAGTTTCGGCGGGGAGCTCTGCAAAGACGATTCAGGACTTTAAGCAGGCCTACATCGAAGAAATTACAAAGAACCCCTACCGCGTCGATATTTTTAGCGCGGGTGCTCTTATTTCGGTAGAACTCATCCGCACGATGACCGCCTCTTTTGCCATGAAGGGCGACCGTGTACGTGTGGTGATTATTGCCGAAGCCGACCGCATGAACGATTCTGCGGCAAACGCGTTCCTCAAGACTCTTGAAGAAGTCCCCCCGAATACGTATTTCATTTTAACGACATCTTCGCGTGAAAAGCTTTTGCAGACTATCCGTTCCCGTTGCCTTTCGCTCCATTTGCCGCCTTTAACCGACGAAGAAGTTCGCAAGGAAGCGATCCGCGTAGGTGGCGAAGAATTTGACGAATCGACTTTGACCGACGACGTGATTGGGCTAGCCGTAGGTTCCCCGGGTATGGCGCTTTACTATGCGGAACATGTCAAAGAATGGTGCCCGTTGGCGGTCGATTTTATTGAAAAGTCGCTTTCGCAGGACTACACCGACTTGTTCTTTGAACTTGAAGATGCTGAACTTGAAGACCCTGCGATTGTGAACCGTTTTTTGGAAGTCCTGTCGTTCTTGATTTCGGACTTGTTGCGCCGAGAATCGGGGGCGCCGCTTCGCATTCCTGACGCGACGGGTCGCGTGAATCTGGAACGCTACCCGCGAATTGGAGCGACCGCTTTGGAACTTGCGCTCGTGTGCGTCCAAGAAACGATGTCGCAAATTGCGTCGAGACGTATGGCGGCTGTGATGTGCCTCCAGAACCTCTCGATGAAACTTTTTGAAGGCTACAAGTAATGGAAGATCTTGTCGCCTCAACCTTGTCTTCGACGTTAAGGATTCCCCACGCGGTAGCGAGATTCCTCGTTTCGCGTGGTATCAAGACGGTATCCGACGCGTACCACATGCTCTGCTGTAGCGAGAGCGATGTGCATGACCCGTTCCTCATGATGGGCATGGACAAGGCTATCGAATGGATTCTGTCCGTTCGCGAACGTGGCGAGCGTGTGTTCATTTTTGGCGATTACGACCTAGACGGCATGACCTCGGTGACGCTTTTGACGCGTTGCTTAAAGACTGTGGGCATCGAATCGGAATGGCGGCTGCCAAACCGCTTTGGCGACGGCTACGGACTTTCCGTTTCTGCTGTTGATGAAATGTACGAGGCTGGAGCCCGCAACTTGATTACCGTCGATACGGGCATTACCGCGAACTTGGAAATCGCCCACGCCAAAGAACTAGACATGGCGGTCATGGTCATGGACCATCATCAACCGTCGGGCGACGGGCTCCCCGTCAGCGATGTGCTTTTGGACCCGCATCAAGAAGGCGACACTTACCCGAACCCTGAACTTTGCGGTGTCGGCGTTTCGTACAAGTTTATTTGCGCTTTGTTCAGCCGACTAGGAATCCCAAGCCCTGTAGAATACTTGGATTTGGTCGCTCTCGGAACGCTGGCCGACCTTGTGCAGATGACCCCTGAAAACCGCTATTTTACGCGGACAGGGCTCGAATGTTTAAAGAATAGCCGTTGGCCCGGCGTGCAAGAAATGTACGCTTCGCTCATGAAGCCGCACAGCTGCGTCGGCGGCATCGACGTGATGTACAAGCTCGCTCCGCTTTTGAACGCCCCTGGCCGCATGGAACGCCCGGACCCGGCTTTGAAACTTCTTTTGTGCGAAAACAAGAGCGATGCGCCGCAGCTTTTGGAAGAGCTTAAAATGTGGAACACTCGCCGCAAGCAGAAAGAAGCCGAAATTACCGAAATGGCGATGGAGCAGGTCAAATCGCTTTATGGCGAAAAAATTCCGACCGTCATCGTCGTTGCTGGAGAAAACTGGCATGTGGGCGTGATTGGCATTGTCGCGGCAAAGCTCGCGCAAGAATTCCATAGGCCCTCGGCAGTGCTGTCGATTATCGACGGCATGGCTCATGCGAGCGCTCGCGCTGTTCCCGGATTCAACTGGCACAAAGCACTTTTTGAAAGCCGCGAACTTTTTGACCGCTGGGGCGGACACGCCAATGCGGCTGGATTCTCGCTGGTCGCCGAAAAGATCGACGAGCTGCGAGGCCGACTTTTGCAGTCGGCACAAGACCAAGGCTACACCGGCGAAGCCGTGAACCTTGACGAATCTTACCCCTACGACATCAAGATCGCGCTCCGCGAACTTGTCGTAGAAACGCGAGCGCCGAGTGGTAGATACCCGATGCGCGAGCGTTCGATTCTTGACTATATTGATTTGCTTGAACCCTTCGGCGGAAATTTTCCGTACCCGTCCTTCAGGGCAGATGGCGTTACCGTGCATCGCGTACGCGAACTTCGCGGGGGCCATTTGCAAATGGAAATTTCTCAGGCGGGGAGCGCCGTGTTCCCGGCTATTGCTTTTGGACTTCGCAAGAGCAAAGCTTTGCTGGGGCGTTCACGCCCGATTTCCGTTGTCTTTGAACCCATTTGGAATTATTACAACAACACTAAAACGGTGCAGCTTTGCATCAAGTCCATTGAGTAGGTTATGCTTAAACGTAATGCACCAGTGCTCGCTTTCTTGCTAGTCTTTATCGCCGTGCTGTACTTTATATACAGTGTTCCCCATTATGAACCCATAGTCGAAGTTCAAGAAGTGGAAAAAGTGGAAAGGGTGGAAATTCCATTCGACAGCAATGCGTTTACAGGACGTGTCGAAATGCCCTCGATCGACGAAATCTATGTGCTCGACAATTCCGCTGGCAGAGACCTCTACCGCTTGGCTCTATTCTTGCAGGGACGTGCTGCAGGGCTGCATTACCTTTCATCGGAATATTTCAAAAAGAACAAATCTGGCAACAAAAGCAAAGTCAAAAAAGAACGTGCTTACTTCAAGTCGTCCGAAGATGGCGTATTCCTTGGACTCCGCCTTTCGCTCGATAGCCTTGGACGTTTCAAGAACCCGCAAATCATGTTCTCGGATACAGACGACAAAGTATTTAAGGTGAAGCTCTTGCAGCATATCGAATACTTCTGGCGAATGCCGCCTAGCAAGCAGGGAACGCTAGAAATGTGGATTCCCGTCCGCTTCCATGCGAATGCGAAGATATAGGGGGTGGAGTTCCTAGTTCTGAGTTACTAGTTACTAGAGTTTAGAACTTAGAGCTTAGAACTTAGAGCTTAGAACTTAGAACGCTTCGCTTTTAG
>CAMZGI010000109.1 GCA_947306305.1 uncultured Fibrobacter sp. | reverse complement strand
CACAAGATTGTATTGTAGTCGTTGTATATCAGGATTGCCTTGGGCCAGCGTTCTCTTGCCATCTTGAAAGCCGTAATCACGAATTTGTAGTCGCCTTCGTCACCGCCAAGAGCCTCAATCAGCTTGTTGCCGGAAAATGCGGAATGATAGCTGTTGCCGTTACGGACTGCCTCGTTGACTACTTCAATCATTTCGAGATCGGGGTAATGTTCCTTAACGGCGTCAATCCAATCTGTCCAAGCTTTTTTGGTTTCGTCAACATCGAGTCCCCTTAACCACTGCGGGTTTTGCGAACCCCACAACAGGGTGTGGAACGTAAAATGCGCATGATTCTTTTTTGCCCAGTTGTAGGCGAGGTCGCAACCGGTCCAATCGTATTCGCCACGCGTTTTTTCGACATAACCCCAAACGCACCCGTTTTCGGCAGTAATCTGGTTCCAGTAGGTGCCGTAGTCATCTGGGATTTCGCCCATAGCGGTTGTATTGCCGAGGAACTTGGACGCATTATCGGCTAGGGCCGCTAAAGAAAAAGTCGATGCGGCAAGGGTGAAAGTCAAAACTTTAAAAAAGGTTGAAAAATGACTCATTGCGACCCCATTTTTTGTGATAGTTATGGCACGTAATGATAATCTACCTTGGAAATGCTAGAATGTCGCTTTTCGGGTGAAAACTTTTATTGACAAAATATCTATGACTGCAAAAAATCCCGAAGCATTCGCTTCGGGAAACTGCGGAGATGACGAAAAATTTGGATGTTCTTATCTCGTGACGCGGACGCTCTGCATCTTGCCCGTGGTGCGGGAACGCAAGAAGTAGATTCCAGAAGATTTCACGGCACTAGAAGACTGGAGCATCTTAGCTGCGGCATCGAAACCATAGGCCGAGAGCACGCCCATACGCACGCCTTGCATGTCGAACACGTAGTAGTCTTGGAGCTTGTTGTTGTCAAAACGCAAATTCTGTCGAATAGACACTTCGCCTTTCTTCTTAAAATCGAAGAAATCGACATCGAAATATTCTGCGGTCACGTCCATACGCAAGATGTGCTTGCCTGCCGGGAGTTCCATTTCTGCCGTCACTTCCTTGAAGTCGTCCCAGCTGGTGCCTGTCACCGGAATTTCGGCTACGGACTTGCCATCGATGGAGAGCTTGAAGGATGCGTTTTCGCTTTCTGTTGCAACAGAAGCGGTCATGACGTAGTCGCCCGCTTCGGCAATATCAACGGTGTATTCCAGCCAGTCGCCCGTTTGGTTGTAACCCACGATAACGCCAGTAGCCTTGGCGTAAAGGTCAACAGCCGCTGCGTCGTCCTTGCGGTAGTCGGAATCGCCATGATTTTCGGAATCGTCGCTGTACGAGGCGTTCGTCGTGCCGTCTTCGTTGACTCCCTTGCCCGGAACGTCAAAGTCTTCGGCTTCGATCTTGCCCGGAATTTCACGTGCTTTGCCCTTGAACGGAGTTTGCGGTTCCGGTTCGACTGGCGTGAAGGTCACGTCGTTCTGGCCCTTGCTCAAGTTCTTGGCAAAGTAGTCTTCGAGCCAAGTCATGGCGGCACGCTTTCTACCGTCTTTTTCCATGATACCGGTATTGGCGGCCCAAGTAGCGCCGTTGATGTAGCCCCAAATGGTAATGCCTGCGACCCACGGAGTTTCCCACATGAACGGGATTTGGTTTGCGTAGTCGTTCTTTTGCTTGTTGTCGTCGGCTTCGCCGATATCGTATTCCGAAACCAAGAGCGGGAGGCCTGTTTCGTTGTGGATTCGAGTCATCTTGCTTTCGAAATCGGACTTGCTCATGCCCTTGCAGTCATGTGCCTGCTGGCCGTAAGCATCCACCGGAGCGCCATTCTTGACGATGGTCTGGATGAGTTCGATACCTTCGTTCATCTGCCAAGAGAGCGTGTTATAGTCGTTATAGATAAGCACAGCTTTCGGCCAACGTTCGCGGGCCATCTTGAAAGCCGTGGTAATGAAGTCATACTGGTGCTTGCCATTGACAACGCGGTCGCCACCAAGAGCTTCGATGATGTAGGAGCCACCGCATTCGGTATCGTCGGTACTGCGGCCTTCGGCACCGGCAGCCGGCTTGCCGTAACCAGAGTGGTAGTTGTCGCCCGCCCAAATAGCTTCGTTCACCACGTCGATGTATTCGAGGTCAGGGAACTTGGCGGCAACGGCGTCAAACCATTCCGTAATGTACTGCTTAGTCTTTTCTACAGTAATGCTCGGATTTTTCTTTTTGCAGAGGAAGTTCGGGTATTGGGAACCCCAAACGAGAGCATGGAACTTGAAGTGGCGCTCGCCCGGTTTTTCCTTCGCCCACTTGTAAGCGCCTTCGCACTTGTCGTAGTTGTCCCAGGCAAACTGGCTTGTACCGCTGTTGCCGTTAGAAAGGGAATGGATGGAACCCCATTTACAGCCGTTTTCAGGCGTAATCTGGTTCCAATAAGTGCCCATATCGTCGCGGATTTGACCGCTTGTCGTAATGTTTCCGACGAACTTGGCGCCGCCATCAGCGAGCGCTGCAAATGCAACAGAGAAAAGCCCTGCCATTGCAATGGTAGAGAGTGTTAATTTTTTCATAATCCATACATCCTTTTTTTGTTTTATACCCATACATCTGTAAAATTATATTCATGAAGCGGCGTTTTTGAGCAGAAATAAGCGTTTTGTATGGACAATTCGTCCATTGAACTATCGTTTGTGTGCTTTGTCACACTAGTAACTAGTAACTTAGAACTAGTAGCTTTTACTTGAAATTTGCAGTCAGCTTCGAAACCAAGCTGGGGAGTTCCGTGCGCGATTGCTCTTTGACTCCATCGCTCCAGCCCGCCCAAACTCCGCCTTCTGCGGGTTCAGCCGAAATCGTCACGGGAAGGTCTGCAAAGAACGGAATCTTGAGCGTTTTCTTGTCCAGCTTTAGCCCGTGTACCGAAATTGTCCCGGGGCCGCTTACAGAAAGCGTCATTTCTGCAGATTCGCCTAACTTGAAATACTCTTTGAGTTCTTTATAAACAATGCCCGGGCGTTCCTTGGCAAAGGTCTTTATCATTTCCAGTTGGCTTGCCATGCGGCTCTTGCTCTGTCTCCAGCGCTCCTGATCTCGCACGACTTCGTCCTCGATTTCTGCCATCATCTTGTCGATGCGGTCGAGAACTCGCGAACTTTCAAAATTCATCTGCAAAAGCGCAACCATGCGGTTTATGAACGCAGTTCTGAAGTTTTCGTTTTCGAGCATTCGGCGGAACAGCAACGTGTGTTCAGGGCCATTCGGCCAGCCTTCGCCATTTTCGGCGGCGGCGAATTCAAATATGTTGTTGGTGTATTCGCTATAGTCGTTGCCCATGCCAAAATCAAGGTCGTACAAGAACCATTTCCATTTTGTTTTCGGGTTCGAGCCTCGCCATGCCTTGATGTTGTTTGCCGGCCAGTCGCGGTTGTTGGCGTACAGCTCGGTTTGCATGTAGCTGATGTAATTATCGACATCTATTCTCGACTGAACCTTGTTATAGTTCGCTTCGATGTCCAAATGGTTTGTTCCGAGCCAGCCTATGAGCGCTTCGTAATCGAGGGAAGAACCTGCCGAAACGTTGTTGCCTGCTTTAACCAAGTCGATAGCGTCGGGATCCATTCCATAATGCGTCTCGAAATAATATTCGTTGGAACGTTCGCGGAGGTCGTGGATGCCAAAGTATTCGCCATTGTAATATACGATCACAAAACGTCCACGCTGGTAATCGACTCCAAGCCCTTCGCTTATGGATTGCGCGAGCCCGTCGCGGATATAGTCGTTTTCGTAGTTGTTTCCGTTGTTCCGCAGAATAAACACCTTGAATTTTTTGAGTTCAGGGAAGTCTGGGAACAATTTGTATTTGAGGCGGCTGTCGCCGTATTTTTCGCGGAAGGTGATTGCGACGGATTTTTTGTCTTTTTGACGGCTGTAGTTTCCGAAAATTTTGAGCCCCGCTTTCTTTGCAAATGCAGGCTTGTTTTTCCCTTTTTCAAGCAATTCTACAGTTACGGGGATTTCTTTATCGAGCCAGTAATTTGCTCCGTAATGCGGTTCTTTTTCTAGCCCATGGTTCCCTTCCATGTAAATTCCCGAATCAGGGTCAAAGAGCGAATTCGGGTCTGCGGTCACGAAAATTGCAGGCGCAGTCGGAGCGTCTTCGAAAATGTATGTGCGTTCCAGCTCGTTGCCGGGAAGATTGTCTTGGATAAAGCTTGCGCAGCGTAGAACCGTCGTTTTGCTTATTTCCAATGAAGTTGCTTCGGGGCTTTTTTTTGTCGGAGCGGCACCGCCCTTTGCGCAACGAATGGATGCATCTTCGGGCAATGAAATTGTAAATGGCTTTGAGTAAAATCCCGATGGGGGGAATTCTGCAAGCGTGTCTATCGAGGGTGAACGCAATGCAATCACGTCGTCAGGCGTTTCGCCATAAGGCGTTGGATCTGCGTATCCCCATTCTTGATTGTAGTTCCACGTTTTTCCGAGCGGCATTTCGGGGTAGGCGACAGAGTCCGCGATGGTTCCGTTCCTGTTTATCAAATACAGGCATCCGCCCGTTTTTTCCATCTTGAAATTGGCGTGAGGCTCGTGTCCGCGATTCCGTGCAATGTAGCTGAACACCTTGACGGTCACTTCTTGAACTTCGTTCGTGGTGGGGCTCATGCGTGTGCCGTAAATATTTTTGAGGTCGGGGTACGAAGTCCCTGTCGGGAGAGGGATGCGGTAAACCGTCGAAGAATCTCCCGTTCCAGTCATCAAGATTTCATAGCCTTTCCAGTCATCGACATTGGGCTGCGTCAACCTGAAAGAAATATTCCTGTCTTTGGTGATGTAGGCGTGGAGCAAAATTTCGTTCGCTTTCGAAATATTGACTACGTCTTCTCTGGCGGAACTCTTGGTTCCGACGAACACGCCGATGGAAGACCATCCCAGTTCCTTGTTTTCGCCCAGTTGCATTACGGCGCCGAAACGACGAACTCCATCTTCTTCAAAGCAATTGTCTTCTTGACCTTTGAGCGGATTGGCGTAGCTAAAGCCCGGCGAGTCGTTGTCGGCATCGGTCCATGTCCAGCATCCCGTGCCAATCATGTTGGTGGAATCGTGCGGAGCGACAAAATCAGTGTAGTTCTTGCCCGAAAGGAATACCAGCATATAGGACTGCGGCGGAATTTTCACGTTCCCGAACGTCCATTTGTAAGGTTCCTCTTGCGAATCCGTCAAGTGCATCCCAGACAGATTGATTGTACTGTCCGACGAGTTGTAAAGCTCGACCCAGCCAGCGTCATCGCCTTCGTGGTCTTTGTAAGAGATGTTAATGGGATCGACTTCGGTGAATTTTACGGGGCCGCCTTCAAAAGGGAGCGGGCCTTCGCCCAAATCGGGGTAGTCGGCGAATGGGTTTTTGCTGTCATCGGAACACGAAGATAACAGTGCTGCCAATGCAGAAATAGTGCAAAAAAGTGAAAATCGCCAACTCACCATGTAAATATAGTAAAATTGGAAAGGTGAATTTTATTTTTCCTTGAAAATGTTTCATTTTTATTTACATTTGGGCTTAAAATAAGAATTCCTTAAGAGGGTTGGTATGAATTCGCAAATCAAATTGCATCCGGTGGCAATAGCCGTTGTTGCGTTTGGACTTTTCGCTTGCGGTGACGACGCAGGAACAAGCAGTCAAGCCGAAACGAGCGATGTTTCTTTACAAGTGGATTCCCAAGATGAATTGCCGAACTGCAGCAAGAAAAGGGAAGGGGAAATAGCCGAAGTTCTTGAAGAAAAGAAGGCGTATATTTGCGAAGATAGACGCTGGCAATTCGACCATAACATTCTCGATTCCGTCAAGACAGAAAACGATTTGAAGGCATGCCTTTCTAAAAATGAAGGGGACTCCGTTTGGGTCACAAAAGATGATGCCGTTTACGTTTGCTCGGATCGCAAGTGGGAAAAAGTCGAAAAGAAAAAATCTTCGAAAGATGATGAAATTCCATCGTACGACTCCGAAGACGACATGCCCAGTTGCAATAAGAATCGCGAAGGCAATTTGGCGATGGTCGAAAAAGAAGTCAAGCTTTGTACAGATAAACGCTGGACGGATTTGGGGAAAGCCTATAAGTCATCAGAAGACCTACCCAACTGCACAAGTAAACGCAAAGACGAATCTGCTTACGTTGTTGAAGATGCACGAAAGTTTGTCTGTGATGGTAAAAAATGGTCAGAAGACGAAACGGTGGAAATTCCGAAATCGAGTTCTTCAAAGACTGCAAAATCGTCTAGCAGCGTAAAAGCCACGAGCAGTAGCGGCAAGGCAAGTAGCAGCAATAGCAAATCGAGCAGCAGTAGCAAGGCTGGCAGCAGCGACAGTAAAGCAAGCAGTAGCAGCAAAGCCGGTAGCAGCAGTAGTAAAAAAGACGATACCCCGAAAAGCTCTGCCGCTGAAATTCCAAGTGGAACAAAAGGCTCTGTCAAGGATGTTCGCGATGGTATCACTTATAAGACTATCAAAATTGGCAAGAACACTTGGTTTGCGGAGAACTTGAACTATGACGATGGCTTTGCCGTATGCCCCATGAATGAAAAGAAGAACTGTGAAAAGTACGGTCGTCTTTACAAGTTTTCAGAATCGGGGATTGATAAAGGTTCTTCCGTAGATAACGTGTGCCCTACCGGATGGCATGTGCCGGACTCCTTGGAATGGGCGGACTTGATTGCGTATGTGAAAGCGAACAATGGTGGGGAACCTGTCGGGGTTAGTCTCAAGGCGACCTCTGGCTGGTATGCCGAAGGCGACTCTGTCTTTATCGAAGGGGATGTGCTGTGGTCTCGCGATTCAACGCGAGTGGGGGCGACTAAGGGTACTGACCGCTTTGGATTCTCGGCGCTCCCGGCGGGCAGCTGCTGGGAAACCGGCTGCTTTGTCGGAGACGACGCGCGATTCTTTTTCATTTCTGTCCTAGAAGGCGGGGCCTACAAACTTGCGTTTGACAAGGACGAAATCTTTTACGATAAAGAGGGCTATTACGGCAACATCTCGGTACGTTGCGTTCAGAACGCTCCGCTCGAAATGGATCCCTTGCCGCCTGTCGTCGCTATAGATACATTGCTTTGGACTGCCGAAGATTTATCCCATTCGGGGTCAAAAGATTTCTTGCAAAGAGAAGTTGCAAACGCATGCCCGAAGGGCTGGAGAATCCCGACCGAAGCTGAATTTAAATCTGTAGCCAATCCGAATAAAACTGCGATCAATACTCAATTGCCCCTCTCAACAAAAGAACGCACTTACTACTGGGCTAGCGGGAATTCATACAATGGCGGAAACGTAAATTGTACGGGAAGCAGCTGTTTTTTTGACAGCTATGCTCCTTCTGATTTGAAAAAACGGCATATCCGTTGCGTTAGCGATGCTGCTGTTGCTTCAACTGTCAAATCTTACACTTGTTCGGCTTCGGAATTTAACAAAAAGGACAGTTCTATTACGTGGACTGTTTCGGGCAAGGGCGATGGTTATAAAGTCTCTAGCTATACATGGAATTTTGGAGAGAATAAAGACGGAGTCAAAATATCAGATAATAAGGCGACAAAGAAATTCACAAAAGCTGAGCGAGTCTCGCCATCGGTAATCATCAAAGGAACGGCTGAAGTTGCAGGTGAAAAATACGATATGGACATTGCTCCCGTATGCCCCAAAATATGGGGATCTCCCGATAATCTAATCGAGTTCACTCGTGGAATTGACAACGAGGTGGAAATATATGCAGGTGCGACATACAAGGCATTTTTTGAATGCGATGATGGAGAAGATTCGCTTTATAAGAATGAATATGCTCACTTATCATGCAAGTTTAATTCAGGGGATATAGAAACAGTAACAATCAATGATACAGACTATACTGGAAGCTACGTCATCTTAGAAGATATAGCGAAGCAAGT
>CAMZGI010000108.1 GCA_947306305.1 uncultured Fibrobacter sp. | reverse complement strand
TGAAGAGCATCTTGATCACGTCGGCGATGGTCTGGATGGTTCCGTGCCAGCCGAGTCGCATTGGGCCCAAGCGGCATTGCACGTGGGCGCACACCTTGCGTTCCATGTAGATGAGAATCGGAGCCGAACCGATGTTCACGATGCAGACGGCGATAATGCAAATTACAGCGTTGATGAGGAAGGCGATAACGCTGTTGAGCGTGTCGGACTGGATGCTTGCCGGCAAATATTCTGCAAGGCGTGGAACCCAGTCGCGGACAAAGTCGCCAATAGGATTTGTTACGGAAGGAACGTACATAAATTACCTGTCAATTTCTGGAATCACGGGGTCTAACGTAGCCATGATGGTCACGAGGTCCGAGATTTTGTGTCCTTGAACCATCTTGTTGAGGGCGGCGATATGCGGGAAACTCGGACCGCGAGTATGGATGCGGTACGGCTTTTCGCCCGTCGTTGCGGCAACCACGTATGTCGCGTAAAGTCCTTTTGCGGTTTCGATTTCGCTGTAGTAACGACCCACCGGCAAACGCACCGGCTTTTCTTTGGAACGCCACGGTCCTTCGGTCGGGAACTTTTCGACGCATTGGCGCAAAATCTTCAAAGATTCATGGATTTCTGCAATGCGGATTTTGTAGCGGTCGTAGCAGTCGCCGTTATGGAACACAGGAACATCAAAGTCGAACAGGTCGTAAATGCTGTACGGATTTGCACGGCGAACGTCGAAGTTCACGCCGCTTGCGCGGAGCACCGGCCCAGAGCAACCGTAAGCAATCGCATCTTCCTTTGAAAGCACGCCAATGCCAATGCTGCGTTCGAGCACGATGATGTTCTTTGAAAGGAATCTTTCGTAGTCCTTCATCGTATCTTCCATGTGGTCGAGGAACGCTTTCACACGCGGAATAAACGTATCGGGTACGTCGTAGCGGCTTCCGCCCGGTCTAAAGAAGTTTGTCGTGAGGCGGGAGCCTGTAACTTCTTCGAGCATGTCGTGAATCATTTCACGTTCCTTGAAGCCGAACAGCAAGCAAGTTTGTCCGCCAAGGTCGCCGCCAAAGCAACCATAAAACACCAGGTGCGATGCGATGCGTCCGAGTTCCTGGAGCATCACGCGGATGTATTCGCCACGGAGCGGAACGCCCACGTTCATGCCTTTTTCAAGCGCAATCACTACGCCTAAGTTGTTTTGAATAGCGGTGAGGTAGTCTTGACGGTCGCTGAGCGCGATGTATTGCAAATAGCTCATCGATTCAGCTTGCTTTTCCATGCCGCGGTGGATATAGCCAAAGTGCGGAACAAGTTCTACGATGTTTTCGCCGTCCATGCGGAGCGTGAGTCGCAAAGCACCGTGAGTACTCGGATGCTGCGGACCCATGTTGATGAAAAATTCTTCAGTATTCGATTTGCGTTCGAGGCGAAATCCCGGAGGTAACTGATGACTCATATAGGCCTCCTGATCATTTCCGGGTGGGTAAAGTCTTTACGGAGCGGGAACCCGACAAAATCCTTGTCGAGGAAAATATGGCGCAGGTCGGGGTGACCTTCAAAGTTGATGCCGAACATTTCATAAACTTCGCGTTCCTTGACTTCGGCACCGGGGTAGAATTTCGTGATGCTTGGAACCTTAGCCAAAAGCGATGTCGGGCGCTTTTCTTCGTCAATCGAGAAGTCTTTTTTGAGCTGCACGCAAAGGAAAATTTTGTGACCGATTTCGAGGCTGCGGAGCATCGTCACCATGTCAAAATGGTCGTCGTAGTCAATGGCGGTCACGTCAATCAAGTAATCCATCTTGAATTCGGGATCGTTCTTGACAAATTCAACGACGTTCAAGTAATCTTCTTTTTCGAGCATGACTTCGAGTGGGCAATCCGCAGGCATTTTTGCAACGAGATCTTCTGGAGTGTCTTCGCCGCGGGTATGCACGGTCACGTTCGGGAACTTGGCGCGGAGCTTTTGGAACAACTCGACTTGCGTGAGTCCGAGGCGTTTGAACGGCACACGTTCTACGACGGGGAATTCTTCTTTCTTGACGCGGACTGGCTTGAACGTGCTCTTGTAATCAGGATTTTCTTCCTTGAATTTGGCACGGGCTTCGGCCATTTGCTCGTCTTTCATTTCTTCGAGAGCTGCCCAAGTCTTTGCGGCTTCGCGGTAGCGGTCCATCGTCGAAACGTCCTTGGGTTCACCTTCGTGCCAAGGATTGCGGCAAGTTTCCTTCAAGATTTTTTCGCGGAGCGTCAAAAGTCCGTGGAACAACGCTTCGGGGCGCGGTGGGCAGCCGGGAACGAACACATCGACCGGAATCAAGTTCTGCGCGCCACGCACAACAGAATAGTTGTCGTAAATGAACGGTCCGCCGCTAATTGTGCAAGCGCCCATTGCAATCACGTACTTGGGGCCAGGAATTTGTTCCCAAAGCATCTGGATGGCGGGAGCCATGCGGCGTGTAATCGTGCCAGCCAAAATAAACAAGTCCGCCTGTCTGGGAGACGAGCGGAACACTTCAGAACCAAAACGTGCAATATCGTAACGAGCCATGGAGCTCGACATCATTTCGATAGCGCAGCAGCTTGTACCGTAGGTGAGAGGCCAAATAGAATTTGCACGTGCCCAGTTGACAACGTAATCAATCGCGTTGACGACGTATTTTCCACCGGGAATCGGGTCAAGAATCTTTGGTGCTAAATTAATTATTCCCATTTGAGAATTCCTTTCTTCCAGGCATAAGCGAGGCCCGAAACGAGAATTGCAATAAAGATGACAAGGTCGATAATGACAATGGAGGGGGAAAGTGCCGTATGCCCGGCCATGATTTCTCTAAAGTTCATCATGACGGGGAAGAGGAACAGCGCTTCGATGTCAAACACGAGGAACAAAAGGGCGAACAAGTAGTAGCCCACCTTGAACTGGATTCGAGCGTTGCCGATGGTTTCCATGCCGCATTCGTATGGTGCCATCTTGTTCTTGGTGTTCTTGGTGCGGTACCCGAGCAAGAGCCCCGTGACGGTTGCCGCCGCTGCGATAAACGCGCCCAAGAAAAGGAAAATTGAAAGGATGATGTATTCTGACATAGTAGTTGTCGCGGCTTCGCCGCAGTTTAAAGTTTGTAGTTACTAGTTACTAGTAAATTTTTTTGAAATCTAGTAACTAGTAACTCAGAACTAGTAACTCCTTTAATAAAAATTCTGCAAGTCTTGCACGGTTCCAAAGAGCGTATTGCCAATCTGGAAGCGGTCCAAAACATGCTTTAAAAGCTCCTTAAATTCGTCGATGGTTCCTGCATTCATGGTGTTCAACTTCCCTTGAATGTCGCTCACAAATCCGTATGTAACAGGGCTTGACTTCATCCCCTGCATTTCGCCGCTCCATTGCTGCAACACCTTGTCTGTATCAATCCTTGCAATCACGTAGCGCGTTGTCGATAAAAGCTCTTGCAAAAAGTGAACGAGGAAGATTTCTTCTTGCAAAATACCCCAGCGTTTGTCCTTGGAATAAAGCGAGGAATTCTCCGCCTTGCCGTAAAAAATCGCAGCCTGCGCGTATTCGAGGCACGTCATCAAAAGTCGTTCGTAACGATAGATGTCCTTGCTCAAATGCTGGTACCAGGCATTGTTCTTTTCGGGGGTGGTGTCCTTCCCGTCTGTAAAGTCGTTGGGGCAAAGCGCGCGGAATGCGTAATACACTTCTTCGTAGTAGCGGTTACGCATGCGGCAGTTGAACGCACGGTTTTTTTGTGTGTAATCGCAATGGTGTAACGACGAAATCATGCTTTGGTCACTCCCCTGACTCCTTCGACTTGCCTTAATTTGGTCATAATGGCATCGACTTGAGTTTTGCGGAACGCCTTGAATTCCATGCGGATGCGTCCCGTGTATTGAGCGCTCGCGATGCTCATTCTGTCGAGCGACAAGTTCTCGTCTTTGAGAACCATCAAGATGCTTAACGGCAAGTTGCGACGGTTGTCCGTCTCAATGGTGAGGTGCGTCGTGAACGGCTTTGTCACGTCTGCGCTCCAATCGACCGGGAGGTGCTGGTCTGCCGGGAAATCCTTGAGGCACGGGCAGTCGCTCTTGTGCACTTCGATACCGATTTGCGGACGCATCACGCCGACAATCTTATCGCCGGGAACAGGTCCGCAGCAGCTTGCAAAATGGATAAGCAAACTGGTCTCTTGACCAATCATCAACGGCATTTCGTCGGTAAGCGTGCTGCCTTTGTCTTTCCCGAATGTGGGGTAGAATCGCAGCGCTGCTGTTTCTTTTGAAATGTCGCTTCCGCCTAAGAATCGGTGGATGTCCTGGAGCGGAAGTTCGCCCTGGCCCAGTCGTTCGAAAAATTCGTTGAGGCTCGTTTTGCCAAAATACTTGAGGATGTCCTCTTCCTTGGGACGTTTGTCTTTTTCAATTTTGAGGAGCCGGAGTTCGCGAGTCCAAATTTCTTTACCAAGGCTGCGAGACTGCGTGATGATGCTTGTCTTCATCCACTTGCGGAGCTCTTGCTTTGCCTTGATGGTCTTTACCATGTCAAGCCATTCCGGGCTTGGCTCTTGGCTCGGGCTCTTTAAAATCTGGATGGTGGAGCCTTGCGGCACCGGCTCGTCGAGGCTCACGACTTTGTCGTTAATGCGGGCGCCAATGCAATGGAGACCAAGTTCCGTGTGGACAGCAAAAGCAAAGTCCAAGACGATAGCCCCTTCGGGGAGTTCCACCGACGCGCCTTTCGGCGTAAACACGGTCATGCCTTCGGGCTTCAAATCGACTTTCAAAAAGTCGAGGTATTCCTTCGAGTCCGAAATTTCGGATTGCAGCTTTACCATGTGGTCGAGCCACGCGAGTTCTTCGCCCTCGTGCTGCGTTTCCATCTTGTACGCCCAGTGTGCCGCGAATCCTTTTTCGGCGGTGAGGTCCATATCCTTTGTGCGGATTTGGACTTCGACCATCTTGTTTTCGGGACCAATGACTGTGGTGTGGATGCTCTGGTAAAGGTTTGGCTTCGGGGTCGCGATGTAGTCTTTGAATCGGCTTTGCAACGGAGTCCACAAGTTGTGCACGTAGCCCAAAGCGAGGTAGCATTCGGGAATCGTCTCTACGATAATGCGAATGGCGAAAATGTCGAAGATGTCTTCGAAGCCGCAGCCGCGAGCGAGCATCTTGTTGTAAATGCTGTAGATGTTCTTGGTGCGCCCTTGGATGGTGCAGTCGAAGTCTTCGAGGGCCATCTTGATTTGCAGAGGACCGATCACCGACTGGACGTACTTCTCGCGTTTTTCCTTGTTCTCGATAAGCGCATCGACGAGCTTTTGGTATTCGTCCGGGTTCACGTACTTGAAGCTCAAGTCTTCGAGTTCTGTTTTGAGCTTGTAAAGACCGAACCTGTGCGTGAGGGGAACGTAAATGTCGAGCGTTTCTTGAGCAATGATTTTTCGCTTTTCTGGCTTCATGTATCGCATGGTTCGCATGTTGTGGATGCGGTCTGCGATTTTAATCATGATGACGCGCGGGTCTTTCGCCATGGCGGTGATGAGCTTGCGGTAGGTGCTCGCTTTTTGCGCCGTCTTGCTAGCCTCTTGCACTGCGGTAATCTTTGTCACCGCATCGACCATGAACGCTGTATCTTCGCCAAAAAGTTCAGAAATTTCGCTAAGGGTATGAGACGTGTCCTCGACGACATCGTGCAATAAGCCTGCCAATACTGTTGCCTGGTCTTGCTTTAGGTCGGCAAGAATTTTTGCCACTTCGTAGGGGTGTTCTGTGTAGGGCATCCCGCTTTTGCGGTATTGACCGTCGTGGGCATCGGCAATGAAGGCTATGGCTTTTCTAAGAATCCCTTCATCTAGCTTCGGATTCTTTTTGAGGAGCACGCTTACAATGTGCTCTTGGTTCGTTGTAAAATTAGCCTGATCCATTAATCTCAATTTATCTAATATTTTGGAACTTTAGGGCTTTGTTTCTATAAAATATGCCAAAAATAAGATGGAAAATCGCTTTTTTTGATTCAAATCGGTAAAAAACTGCAATTGAGAGGTGTTGAGATGATTCTCAACAGAAATGTTATTGTAAATAAAATTTTCATAACAGATTCGGATTTGAAAAATTAAATTATTTGTACCTGTTGGCTGAATTCCCGGCCAAAGATGGGGTTGGTAAAAAAATGAAAAATTGGAAGTGTTTATTGCCAGTGGCAGGTCTTGCCTTTGGTTTATGGGCCTGTGGAGATGACAGTTCGTCCTCCGCGGAATGTTTAACAGCAGATTGCGCAGCTCAGACAGGGCTTTCTTCAGATGCCTTTGGTTTGGGTTTAAGCTCCAGTGCTACAGCACCTGATTTGGGCTTGTCTAGCTCGGTTTCCGATACGTCGGCTACCAATGCAGGGCAAGGTCCTACAGGGAATCCTGAATCCGCAGCATCGACGAATCCGAATGCGGGCAGCTCGGGCTCTGGATCTAATCCCGCCGCAAGTTCGGCAGATGCTGCACCTCTCAGCAGTGCTGTGGTGGAAGCGACGAGTTCAAGCGGACATCGTCATCGTTCCAGCAGCTCGGCTACGGAACCTCCTCCTGCTCAGTCGAGTTCTGCTGTTGCACCGGTGAGTTCAAGCGCAATTGAGCCGCCTCCGTCTACGGTGAAGGATTTCGTGGAAGACCACCGCAGCGAATGCCAGATTGGCGAAATCCCGAAGAGCGTGAACAACGCAAAGCTGCCGGATCCGTTCAAAAAGTTGGACGGTACGAGAATTTCTTCTAAGGCGGACTGGAAGTGCCGTCGCGAAGAAATCGGCGCAACGTTCGAAAAGCTCATGTTCGGCGAAAAGCCGCGTAATCCGGAAAAGGTCGAAGGCTCGTTCTCTGGCGGAAAGCTCACCATCAAGGTGACGGACAAGGGCAAGTCTGGCTCGTTCTCCGTGACTATCAAGAACGGCGGAACGAAGGACAAGCCGAAGCCGGCTCTCATCGGCTTTGGCGGCGGCAGCCTTGGCAAGGCGACGGATGGTCTTGACCTCGCTACGATTTCTTTCAACCCGGATGATGTGGCCCCTGAAAAAGGTGGCGGCATGTTCTTCGACATTTACGGTGGCAACACTGATAAATACGGAACTATCATCGCATGGGCTTGGGGCGTAAGCCGCGTGATTGACGCTCTCGAAAAGACTCCTGATGCCGGTATTGATGTGAAGCACCTCGCTATGACGGGTTGCTCTCGCTGGGGCAAGGGAACGCTCGCCGTTGGCGCATTCGATGAACGTATCGCCCTCACGATTCCGCAGGAATCAGGCTCTGGTGGAGCTTCGCTCTGGCGCGTTGGCGCTCAGGTCAACAAGCAGAAGGGCAAGCAGTTTGTTCAGGGCTTAAGCAGTGCAGGTTCCGAAGGCAAGTGGATGATTTCGAGCTTCAAGAGCTACGATGGCAAGGAAAATACGCTCCCGTTCGACCAGCACATGCTTGTCGATATGGTCGCTCCGCGTGCAATCCTCATCATCGATAACGCTGGTCAGGAATGGCTTGGCGAAGTTCCGTCGAACTATTGCGGACAAGCTTCGAAGGAAGTTTATGACGCACTCGGCATGTCTGATAATTACACGTACTCTCAAGAAGGCGGTCATGGTCACTGCCAGCTTCCGAGCGGTCAGTATGACGAAGTGAAGGACTTTATCAATAAGTTCTTGTTCGAAAAGGACGTTAAGACGGGTAAGATTGATTATTCCAAGAATACTCAGACGATTGACTTCAAGAAGTCTGAATGGATTGACTGGGATACTCCGACCTTGCAGTAAGGAATTTCCTTGAATACAAAAAACGAAGACCGCTGGCTTTCGCCAGCGGCCTTTGTTTTAATTCGTTATTCCCTCAAAGCGAGCTTGCGAGCGACCTCATTGCTTATACCTCACAGCTCACGGCCCATCGCTCTCGTCTTTCGTCTAAGTTCTAAGCACTAAGCACTAAGCTCTAAGCTCTGCCCGCTAACCTACTTCTTCTTCGGTTTGATGGCATTCC
>CAMZGI010000107.1 GCA_947306305.1 uncultured Fibrobacter sp. | reverse complement strand
CGAGAATTTCTTCGAGATCTTCTTGAGTTCCGAATTTGAGATTTTGAGACATATTGTTGTTTCTTTTGCAGGAGAAAATATTTAGTGGTTAGTGATTAGTGGTTGGTGGTTAGGAACCGACTCTAGACTAAAGAAGCTAATCAGATTAAATACATACTCCTGTTGATTGTTGTGGTTAAAAGACTCAGGGCTACGCCACTACACCTACGTAGTCGAGAATCTTTTGAACCTGTTGTTCGATTGAGATGTGTGTAGTGTCAATTTCAATAGCATCGTCCGCCTTCTTTAACGGGGCGGTCGCGCGGGAGGAGTCCAGGCGGTCGCGTTCGACCAAATTGTTGAGGACTTCTTCGAGGGTCACTTTTTCGCCTTTCTCAAGGAGTTCCTTGTAGCGGCGTTCGGCGCGGACCTTCACGTCCGTCACCATGAAAAACTTGTACTTCGCATCGGGGAAAACGACAGTTCCGATATCGCGGCCATCCAGAATGCAGCTCTGCTTCTTGCCGATTTCACGCTGCTGCTTAGTCATTGCGGCGCGGACCGACGGGAGGGCGCAGTAGATGCTCACGTTGCTGGAGACCTTCATGCCACGGATTTCGCTTTCGCGGGAAACGCCGTTGATGAGCACGTGGTTTTCGGAGTCGAACCCGAGTGTGAGGTTGGCGAGCAATTCGTCCATGGCAGCACCTTCTTCGGCAGGCAGTCCCTTTTCGAGGGCAGCAAGCGTCACGGCGCGGTACATAGCGCCAGTATCAAGGTATGTGATGCCAAGTTTTTTAGCCACAATTTTCGCGGTGGTGCTTTTTCCGGTTCCGGAGCCACCGTCGAGGGCAATAACGAATTGTTCAGAATTACTCATGAGTGGGCGTAAAGATAGAAAAAGTGGTTAGTGGTTAGTGGTTAGGGGTTAGGGGAAATAGGGCTAATTTTGGTTAATGGAGAGGGTGTAGCCGCGGACGGTGCGTAAACGGCCCCGTTTTTTGTCGATATGATGCCCCCAGAAGCCAACGACCAACTTCAACTTGACCTTTTCGCCACGATTATTCCATAAAATAGGGACTTCATTCACCCCCAACGGGAAATCTTCAAAATCCTCATCCTCGTTCCATTTATTTTTCCGCACATAAATTCGTCTGTCATCGTCATCATAAGCCGCTCGGTACGGGAAAAACTTCGTTATCCACCCGTTGATTTTCGGGCCCCAACCACAACCTTCATCCCCCTTGATATACTTGTAAAAGCCACGCCAGAATTCCAAATCGGCCTTGCCAGCGAAAGCTGCTATAAACTTGTCCAAAACCGGATTGAGTTCGCTCGCCCACCATTCCATTCCGAGAATATTCGCCAATTCGTTAAAGCGAGTCTTGAGACAAATCCAATCCAACATCGTCCCCTTGATGGCAATCTCCGGTATTCCGCACAACGACGTAATGCCAAACGTATAATACGCAGACGAAATGGACAAGAGCATAGCCTTGAACGTAAAAGAGCTCACCGGCGTAGTCGTCGAAAAGTTCACATCGAATGAAGCACGCGTCTTCGCTGGAATTTTTTGGAACAGCGAGTCATAAACAACAAGAACATCCTGTTCCCATTTCTCTGGCGGCGACGAGAGCGTCAACGAATTATCTTCAATCACAAGTGATGAATCCGCGCCTGTCAGAACAAATTTATTCTTCAGCTTTTCGCGGTTGATGTTGATATGGATCTTGAATCCATCCATCAGCAAAAGCCAAATATCGTCGGGATAAATCTCTATCGGGTAATGCTCCGCATACGCTTTCGCCACCATGCCGATAAACGGATGGACTTCGTCCTCACCCACATTCGAGATTTTTTCGGTAAAACGCGCTAGCAATAAACCGTTGTCATTTTCTTTTATTTTATCTAAAACGTTTTCTTTTTCTTTTGGGACCGAGCGCTTGATTTTTTCGTCCTTGACAACGATATCCGCAAAACTTGCCGAAGAAGCAAGCAAAACAACAACCGTAAGGGCTACACAAAATCTTGAAAATCGTCCAAGCATATTATTCAAAAGCCCCTACTACCGCCGCACTTCATACAAACTACAAAAACTATTAGTAACCGTAATCGAAGGTGTAATCGTGATAATAATAATAAGCTTCGCCAATGTATGTATCGATGTAAACAAGTTCAGAGCCGTCCGCATAGACAATCATCCTCTCGTCGTCACCCGGAAATTCGTAATAGCGATCTCCGTGATCATAGCCCACATCGTACTCGTTCGGAGAATAAAAATCGCAGTCGTCATCGACGCAAAGCGTCGCATAGCCATCGTAAGTCACATTCAAGCTGACCGTCATGTAAGAACTCAGCGAGTAAATTTCCGAGCAGTTATAAGCGCCAAAGGAATCGTAACGGCAATCTTCGCCATAATAGTAATAGAACCGTTTGTTGAACGATTGCGAACCAGAACCGCCGCCATACCCTGTGCCAGACCCGACATCCCAATTTTCTCCACACGCGACCAAGCAAACGGCAGATGCCATAACAACCAAAGACGCAAACTTCGCAAATAACCTTTTCATCGAGTACTCCTAAAAAAAATCCCCCGACCAACGTCGAGGGAATACAATCTACAATAATTGCAACTTACGGTTTTTCGTAATCGCCGTTATAGCGTTCTTCAGCAAAGCCCGGAGCGTCGTGGATGGATTCCGGCGCGAGGAGTTCGCCAGTGCTTCCGTATTTGCGCTTTTCGTCATCCGTGAGACGGTTGGTAAGGACTTCGACCTGCGGTTCCTGATGGACAGCAGCTTCTTCTTCCTGAAGGATCTTCTGACCTTCTTCGAGACGGCGCTTGATGCGGTCATCTTCCATCTGCTTCAGGTTCGTGCCGACCTTAGCCTGTTCTTCGGAAACCTTGTAGCGTTCGTTGGTTTCGTCCATGACGGCCTTGATACCGACGAGGCGACCATCGCTATCGACCGAGAGGCCCGCTTTGCGGAGCGTAGAGAGCGGGAGGCGGCTTGCAGCCGTCTGGTATTGCGGCAAGAATTCATAGCCATCCGACGTACCAATCTGTCGGGCTTCGTCCGGAGTCACATTAGAAAGAGCCTCTTGCCAGCGAGAGCTCTGGACGTTAGACGTAAACGTAACGAGGGCGTTATCCAAATCCTCGCTGCTGTCCCTCGGCGTGCTGCTAGCACATCCACCCAAAAGGAACAAGCTCATTGCAGATAAAAGAACGAATATTTTTTTCATAGGGTACTCCTCCATAGAAAAATTCATCGAAAATATAAACATATTTCGCAATTGCGTTTTTTTAATTTATTCCATTTTTGTCCTAAAATGTGCCCAAAATCACAATTTTAACCAAAAATTACATTTCTTTTTCTACATTACCCCTACCGTATGAACGAATTGAACTCCATGTCTGTTGAAAATAACGAACCCAAGTCAGAAAAATCTGACGTTTATCGCATCCACACAAAAGACGGAAGGGAAATAATCCTCGTCGGGACGGCTCATATTTCGCAAGCCTCCAAGGATTTAGTACACGAAACAATCGAAGCCGAATCACCGGACACCGTCTGCGTGGAACTCGACGAAGGGCGACTCAAGTCCATCCAGGATCCCGACCGCTGGAAAAACACAGACCTGAAAGACGTTATACGCAAAAAGCAACTCGCGACACTTATTGCAAACCTAGTCCTTGGCTCGTACCAAAAACGCATGGGTGCGCAAACTGGCGTAAGACCAGGAGCCGAACTCAAGGAGGCGGTTGACGTTGCTGAATCCAAAAATATTCCGCTTGTGCTTGCCGACCGCGACATCAAGATTACGCTCAAACGAACCTGGGCCTGCACTCCGTGGTACCGCAAGTTCAGCTTGATTGGCGGACTCTTTTCGAGCATCTTCGACAAGACCGAAATCAACGAAGACGAGCTCCAGAAGATTAAAGAAAAAGACGCTCTCAGTTCCATGATGCAGGAATTCGGAAAGACATTCCCCGAAGTGAAGCAAGTGCTTATCGACGAACGCGACCAGTTCCTCGCAAGCAAAATCAAGAACGCACAAGGGAACAAAGTCGTCGCTGTCGTTGGCGCGGGCCATATGCACGGCATCGCAAGCATCATCGAAGAAGACAAGGAACTGCCTAGCGAGGAGTCCATTTCCGTCATTCCGAAGGGTGCTTCGCTCTGGAAAATTCTCGGCTGGACAATCACATTCCTGATCATCGCAAGCATCGCCTTTATCGGATACGTCGCAGGAATCGAAAAGGCCGGGCAGCTGAGTCTCCAGTGGGCCATGCTTACAGGCGGCGGTGCAATGCTTGGAGCCATCATCGCTGGCGGCCATCCGTTGACCATACTAGTGGCGCTGGTCATGGCTCCATTTACTGGGCTCACACCGCTTATCGGAGTCGGGTTCTTTACAGCGCTCACGCAAGCTTATGTAAGACCGCCTCGCGTGTCTGAAATGGAAACAATCGCCGATGACGTTTGGCAAGTCCGCCACTGGTGGAAGAACCGCGTGACTCGCGTCATTCTCTGCTTCTTGTGCCCCGGCATCCCAGCAATCATCGGAAAGATTCTCGCGATATTCAAAATTTATCAGGCGTTTTAGTTTATTAGAAATTAGGAACAAAGTATTAGGAGTTAGAAAGATTCTTCTAACTCACGGAAAAGCGATTGTTCGTTGTAGAGTGTTTGCTGCAACGACGTTATTTAATTTATATAAAATCTTTAATCCTACCATGTCACAACTTTGTTCACGACTTCGCGCTGTTCGCTTGCGGTTTGCCGCAAGTAAATACGAGTTGTTTCAATATGTTCGTGCCCCATGAGATCGGCAAGTAGCGCGATGTCGTTTCGCTTTTCCAAGAAATTCTTGGCGAACCGATGACGGAACGAATGCGGATAAACAACCGCTTCGTCCAGGCCATATTTCTTTGCGAACGTTTTTAGCTGCGATGCAATTCCGCGCGGAGTAATCTGCTTGCCAAAACGGTTCAAGAATAGGTATCCGCTAAAGCGGCCTTCGCTTTCCAGCCAACGCAAAGCTTCTTTCTGCAAAATTTCGGGAATGTAGAGCCGCCGTAACTTTCCGCCCTTTCCGTAGATGTCGAAATATCCGCACTCGACATGTTCCACCTTAAGTTTCACAAGTTCCCCCACGCGGGCACCCGTCGCCGAAAGGAACCACACCACAAAATACCACTTGGTTTGACCATCTTGCAATAAGCTCGTCTTCAAAAATTTGTAATCGGCATCGCTGATGACATTTTCTAGAAAACTTTTCTGCTGAACCTTAACATTCTTCACCCGAAGTTTTGATTTGCCTGCATAATTCAAATATTTGTTAATACCCTGAATCCGCAAGTTCACCGTCTTGGGCTTGAAATTCTCAAGAAGATAGTTCTTGTAATCAGCAAGCGACTTTCGACCAAATCGTCCGAAATGCGACTTGAAGAAATCCGCCGTCCAGCAATACGAATCCATCGTATTCACAGCAAGATTTTGCCCCTCCAGATATTGGTAAAACGATGGCCTTTCAGCAAGGTAGAAAACGAAATAGTTCATAACAAGCCTGCAAAAACAGCATGGTAAACGGACGCATCTTCCAATTGAACAATTGTCGTTATCTTGTTTCCGGCATCCTTTGAAGAAGCCCCACAATGGAACACCTTTTCGGTCTTTGAACCAAAATCAAGCAATATATAACGATCATGAAACACATTCCCAGCTGATATTGGGTTTTTAAGCACAACATCTGGACGAGCATCCCTAAAATCAGCCAACATGTTTTCTGTCAATCGAGTCTTTCCATACTGATCGCTGATGATTGCAATAGACACATTTTTAGCGACCGATCTCAACAAATCAAGCGTTTTAACATCTACATAATTATCAATAATCACTACTGATTTCTTTGCCATACCATAAATTTGTGCGTATGCAACATCGGCTTCCAGTTTTTGCCCATTCAGAATCAGGAAATGCTTAAATGTTGAAGGATCGATGAAGTTTTCCATTACCTTTTGCAAATCGGACTTCATTGCAGAAACATCCGTACGAGTTTCGGCAAGTTCACCACGAATTTCAGCGATTTCCCTCGTATTTTGAATCATATAAGAGGAAATATGCGGATTGTTTTCTGCGCCAAGCAACTGCATGTTTTCGGCAACAATATAGTCCTTCATCTGCTTGAAAAGGCGAATCAAAGCTTTGCTCTGAGCAATCGCCCGTTCTCCTTTGAGGACCGTCATGAGCATGTAAATACCTTGCTCAGTGAAAGCAAAAGGCATTTTTCTCAAACCGCCCCAACTTGAAGTCAAAAATTTTGACTTCAAGTCTGATGCCGGATATGAGGATATTAGATTTTCTATTTCATGGCGGTCAAGTTGAAACCGAAAATCATCGTCAAATTTTTCAATATTATTTTTTACCTGCTGATTGAAAACCTTTTTGTCATACCCGTAAATTTCAGCCAAATCGGAATCAAGCATCACCTTGACTCCCCGAATCATGTAGATTCGGGACTTCAAGAAGTTTTCATCTATCAGAGAGAAATCGGCTTTGTCGGCTGATTTTGATGCGGTAAAAGTCGACACATTCTGCTTGCTCATATACTACCTCACTCCGCTTACACGCTATAAAGAAATAGGGAAAATACACACTTTTATAAATTCATTTTCACATCAATCAATTTACCGATTTATTTCGCGAAATACTTTGCTTGTTTTTCCGCAACGCAAGGCGTTATGGCAAGCTTTAAGCCCATAGCCTTGAGCACTCGCATAACAGTATCAAATCTTAGATAGCCATCTTCCTTCAAAGTTTTACAGAGTTCTTCACGGTTGAATCCATTTTTTTCGATAATCTTTGCCATTCCCGCAGATTGCACTGCGTGCTCAAGACATCGTTGCCACAATACAAGATCGTATTCTGCAAGAGCCTCTTCTAAAAAGAGTCTTACAGCCTCCTCCGAATCTAAGAGTTCCGCAATATCCAAGTCGGAAACTTCCGCATCACTTTTTTTCATTTTCAACTCCTTCGCCTTTTCAATATCCTATAAAGTAGAGTATCGGCAAAAGAATGTCAATACCATGGAAATTTCGCCAAAAATGCCCGGATGTACAGCGGAAAGTGTACTTTTCACCCCACTTTCCGCCATGTAATAAGCACTTTTTTCGCAAATTGAGCAAATTTGCGGCATTTGGCAATCAAAAATTAGGGAAAAATCGGTCTTGCCGACTGGTTTTAAAGCGTTCAAAATCACAATTGGTGATTTTGAAGAAGATATCAATCTTCGCGGAACAACATCTTTTTCACTCATAAAAACTCCTTTCGCCTACAAGCAAACAAAAGCGAAATACAAAACAAACTACTGCACAAATATACACTATTTTAAAAATTTGTCAAGAAATTTGGATTTTTTTCTCGAAAAAAAATGTGAGGCATAACCCCCATTATGAGAAGTTGACCGATATTCCCTTTGAAATCCCTGATTCTTGGGAGTGGGTGAAGTTGGGGAATGTGTGCAAACCGATAAAAAGAGGAAAATCACCAAAATACATCGAGCAAAGCAATGTATTGGTGTTTGCTCAAAAATGTAATCAAAAAGATGGGCCCGTTTCATTGGAAAAGGCTCTTTATCTAGATGAATCAACGCTTAATAAATATCCTAAAGAAGAGTTTCTGCAAAAAGGTGATGTCGTCATCAATTCAACGGGCACAGGAACATTAGGACGAGTAGGCTATTTCAATGTGGACTTACCTCAAAATATAAAGGGAGTAGTTCCTGATAGCCATGTAACAACAATTCGATCTGTTTATGTTAACCCCTATTACCTTTATTGTTTTTTGAAAAACAAGCAGACTAACATATTTTAGAGGAGGAAAGGCGAAGCCATCCTATACAGACGCACAAAGTGCATTATTTTCCTATCACCTAAAGCCTGAAACCGATAACCTAATTTACTGCACGCATCTCACCGAGAAGCCAAAAGCTTTCGGTTTCATCATGTAGCTG
>CAMZGI010000106.1 GCA_947306305.1 uncultured Fibrobacter sp. | reverse complement strand
GGCTCACCAACCGATACCGAGGAAGACAAATAACATGCGTATCAACAAGTACATATCTCTTAGTGGTTTTGCTAGCCGTCGCGCAGCAGACGAACTTGTCGCAGGCGGGCATGTCCAAGTGAACGGAGAAACTATCTCCGACCTCGGACACCAAGTGGACGAAACGAAAGACCAAGTTTCAGTCGATGGAAAAGTCTTAAAGCTCCCCACTAACAAGAAAAGCCGAGTCATCATGTTCCACAAGCCCGCGGGCTGCGTTTGCACCAAAGACGACCCGCAAGGCCGCCGTACGGTTTATGACTACTTGCCGCCGGGATACCAGACGTTCAAATACGTCGGACGACTCGACTTGCAGAGCCGTGGACTTTTGCTGTTCACCGACGACGGAGAGCTGCTTTACCGCCTCACTCACCCGAGCTTTGAAGTGCCGCGCAGCTACTACGTGTGGACAACGCGACCCCTCAGCGAATCCGCCGCGCAGCGACTTGTCGATGGAGTTGACATCCGCGACCCCGAAGATCCAAACGCAGGGGAAGAAATCGCATTCGCGACAGACGTTTATCTTGAAAACGGATTTGCAGAACTTGTGCTCATTGAAGGCAAGAACCGTGAAATCCGCCGCATGATGCGAGCCGTAGGCTACGAAATCCGCGACCTCAAACGAGTGAGCTATTGCCAAATCCAGCTTGGCGATCTACCCGCTGGCGAATACCGCGAACTCACGCCAAACGAATTGAACAAGTTACGACAGGCAGTGCACTTATAAAAGTGGTTAGTAAACAGTGGTTAGTAAACAGGATTGCTTATTAAAAACGTTCTTATTACATTCCTAACCACCAACCACTAATCACTAAACTAGACCTCTTAAGTTTTTTCTTATGAAACGAACTTTATACATCGGCGATGTGCACGGGTGTGCGGACGAGCTTTCCGAAATGTTAGACAAATTCGGACTCGTTCGCGGCAACGACACCATTTACCAGACTGGCGATATCATCAACAAAGGTCCCGACATGATGCGAGCCATGCGAATTGTCGAAGAAGTCGGCATTTTGACTGTCCGTGGGAACCACGAAGAGCACCTCATCCGTATGATGGAAACGCCCAAAAGCTGCTGGACCGAAAAGCAAAAGAAACGATTCAAGGCGCTTTCGCTCGACGAATGGATTTACATCCGCGATACCGTCAAGAACTGGCCGCTTTGGCGAGACACGCCTTACGCCCTGTTAGTACATGCAGGGCTTGAACCGGGCAAAACACGACTCGAAGACATGAGTCCCGAAGTGCTCCTCTCCATCCGCAACTGGAATGACAAACCATGGTACGAACAAGTAAAGTGGAACAAGACAGTTGTCTTTGGACATTGGGCTAAAAAAGGTTTTGTGAACATCCCCGGATTTATCGGACTCGATTCTGGCTGCTGCTATGGAAAAGCATTAACCGCCTGGTGCCCCGAAGAAGACAAATTCTACACCGTCGATGCGCTCCGCGAATACACCCCCGTCAAAGACAAGGCAAAAGAATCCGAAGCCGCTCCCTGCAAAGTACTTGGCGACAACACGCCCGAAGCAATCCCACCCAAGACATTCGACGAAATCAAGGAACGCATTGCAAGCGGCGACATCGCCCCGCGAGAAGAAACCGCCGAAGAAGCCTCCATCCGCAAAGCAAGCCCCTCCATCAGCGCTGAATGGGCTGGATATTAGCGGCTCCGCCGCAGTGGCTAGTAAACAGTGATTAGTAAACAGGATTGCTTATTAAAAACGTTCTTATTGCATTCCTAATCACTAACCACTAGCCACTAACCACTAAATTTCTATCTTTGTTATAGGCATTTAACCACGGAACAACAATGACCGCAGAAGAACTTTACAATCGTCTCAAGTCCGTCAAGCCGGGCGCAGCGCTTTGCACCTACTCCATGGAAAAAGTGGAACAGATGCTTCCGCTCATCAACGAAATCAATGAGCTCAAAAAACAGCAGGACACCGTCATCCTCGCACACAGCTATTGCGCTCCCGAAATTCTCTTGGGCGTAGCCGACTTCACAGGCGATAGCTTCAAGCTCAGCAAGGACGCGACCACCGTCCAGCAAAAGACGATTCTTTTCTCAGCCGTGCGTTTCATGGGCGAAACCGCCAAGATTTTGAATCCGCAAAAAGACGTGATTATTCCGGGACCGCTCACAGGTTGCAGCCTCGCCGATTCCATTACCGGCAAGGACGTTGAAGAACTCCGCAAGCAATATCCCGACTACACGTTCGTTTGCTACATCAACACCACCGCCGACGTGAAGGCCGCCTGCGATGTCTGCGTCACAAGCGGTAACGTGATGCACATCATCGAAACGATCCCGTCCGACAAGATTTACTTTGTGCCGGATGCCCTCATGGGCCAGAACATCATCGACGAAATGAAGCGTCGCGGTGTCAAAAAAGACATCAAGCTTTATAACGGCTGCTGCTACGTTCACGAAAACTACGACCCAGATTTAATCCAGTTCTTCCGCAGCCAAAACCCGGGTCTCAAAGTCATTAGCCACCCGGAATGCAACCCGTCCGTCGCCATGCTCAGCGATTACGTCGGAAGCACCGGCCAAATGGTGAGCTACATCAACCAACAGCCCAAAGACAGCTGCATTTTGCTCCTCACGGAATGCGGTCTCAACGCTCGCATGCACTACGAACACCCCGACATGAACTTTATCGGTAGCTGCTGCATGTGCAAGTACATGAAATCGAACTCTTTGGAGAACATTCTCGAATCGCTTCGCCACCCCGAAAAGGCCGAGCACATCACGCTCGACGAAAGCATCCGAGTCAAGGCTAAAAAGTGCATCGATGCCATGTTCAAATACGCTGAATAACCACCCCTAATACATTGCTGTTCACAACGAAGCGTCCTTAAAATTCTAAATTTAGGGGCGCTAATTTTTTGGAGGACTAATCATGAAAGGATTTTTATTAGCATTGGTGTTGCTGTGTTCCGCAGTTTTTGCACAACCAAGCGATAGCGATTTCGGTCAATGGCCGCGTTCCTATTTTGCAAGCATTGGCTTTAATGTTATTGCCACCCGTGGCGACTTTGCCGAACGCAACATAAGGCTCCAGAACAAAGACGGACTTACCGAAACAATCAACTTTCCAATTACCAAAATTCTCATGTCGCCCGATTACAATATCGGCGTGAACATCCGCGAATTTACTCTTGCAGCATCATTCCAATACTGGTCCATGAAAGGGACAATCAGAGATTTGCCAGAAGATATGAACGAACAAGACATGCGCTTCTGGCGTTTTGGTTTAGAGTTCACTTATAATTTCTTTTATCCCGAATTTTTCCAAGTCGGCGTTGGCCTCGGATATTCATTTTCAAATCTCCATGTCAAGAACAACGCGACGAGCGTAAATGGATTCGCCGATTCCGATTTGATGGGGTCTGCAATAGGCGTAATTACTAACGTGAAATATTTTATCACGGATAATTTCGGTCTCAATCCTTCATTACGCATTTACGAGAACTGGTACAAGGCAGCCAACACAAAAGAAGCGGGCACTCAAGATCTCAAGAGCTACGTTTGGCAAACCTACATAGCAGTTTCCATTAACGCATTTGTTCAGTTTTAAATAAAAACTAAAGAAGGCAATAAAATGATCACATTCCTAATTGGTGTTGCAATCCTCGTCTTAGGATACTTCACTTACGGCAAGTTCGTCGAACGCGTCTTTGGACCCGACGACCGCAAAACCCCGGCACTCGCAAACCCCGACGGCGTTGATCGCGTTCCCATGCCGCACTGGAAAAACGTCCTCATCCAGCTTTTGAACATTGCAGGTATCGGTCCTGTGATTGGCGTGATTCTCGGCATCAAATTCGGAGCGATCGTGTTCATCCTCCTCCCTATCGGAAACGTCCTCGGCGGAGCCGTCCACGATTACTTTAGCGGCATGATTAGCATGCGCAACAACGGCTACAACGTCCCGGCACTCTCCCGCAAGTTCTTGGGCAAAGGCCCTGCAAAGCTCGTGATGGCACTCATCTCCGTAGCACTCATTCTCGTCGGAGCCGTATTCACCAACACTCCCGCAGCCCTCGTGAACACCCCGATTCTCGCTGGCAGCCACGTTTCACAAACGCTTTTCTGGGTTGCTGTCGCAGTCATTTTCGCCTACTACTTTATAAGCACCTTCTTCCCGATTGACAAGATTATCGGTCGCATCTACCCGATTTTCGGAGCTCTTTTGATTCTCGCTTCGCTCGCTATTTTCGTGGGCATCATCCCGAACTTGAACGTCCTCGACGAATTCTGCTTCAGCGACATCATGAGCAACTTCCACAAACATCCGGCTGGACAGCCGATTATCCCGATGCTCTTTGTGACGATTGCTTGCGGCATCATTAGCGGTTTTCACAGCACGCAAAGCCCGCTTGTCGCACGTACCGAGGTCACTGAAAAAACGGGTCGTCAAACGTTCTACGGCATGATGATTATTGAAGGCCTTATCGGCATGATTTGGGCTGCAGGCGGCATGTTCATTTATCACCAGATGCCAGAACTCCTCACGGGAGCTTCGGGCGTTAAGGTTTTGAGCGTTCTCGTTTCGACCGTGATTCCTTGGGCACCGATTTCGATTCTCGTCGTGGTGGGCGTGATTGTCCTCGCTATTACAAGTGGCGACACCAGCCTCCGTAGCCTCCGCCTCACGATTGCAGAACTCACCGGACTCGAACAGACATCCATCAGAAACCGCCTTATCCTTACCGTTCCGATGTTCGCTCTCTGCGCCGTCATCATCTTCTGGAGCAACCTGAACCCCGAAGGATTCAACATCTTGTGGAATTACTTTAGCTGGAGCAACCAGCTCATGGCCGTTTGCAGCTTGTGCGTCGCAACAGTTTACCTCCGCAGCAAAAAGAAGAACTTCTGGATTGCGCTCATCCCGTGTATGTTCATGACGTTCATCACTTGCGATTACATCCTTTGGGTCAGCCCCGAAAACCTCAAAGGAGCTCCGCTCGGCTTTGGACTGGACTACAAGACCGCTCTTGTGATCGCTCTCCACGATGCAGCTCTTCTCGGATTCTTCCTTTGCGTTCGCGGCAAGACGCTCTCCAAGATGGAAGGCTACGATGCCGACCGATGGAACTCCGCTTTCGACGAAGAAGGAAAAATCCCGAAGGCTCAGTAATTGAACATTAAAGGCAGCATAAAAAGCATCACGTTTCATAGCCAGCAAAATGGCTTTACCGTGATGCGTCTTAACGATACCGAAAGCAAAAAAGTCGTTGTCGTTACAGGCACGTTCCCTGCATTGCAGCCCGGCGAATCCGTCTCGATTGAAGGCGAATGGGGCAGCCACCCCAAATACGGAAAGCAATTCCAAGCGACCTCTTTTGAATACCTCGCCACAGACGATAACGACATCGTCGAATACCTTGCGAGCGGGCAATTCCCAGGCGTAGGGCAAAAGATTGCAGAACGCATCGTCGAAGTTTTTGGCGATGCAACCGCCGACATACTCGACAACGAACCCGACAAATTCCGCGAAACAAAAATCAAGGGATTCCCGTCCAAAAAAGTCGAAGCATTCCTTGCCCGTTGGCAAGAGGCAAGGCACAGCCGCGAAACCATGCTGTTCTTGTACAAGCACGAAATCGTAGGCAGCGTTGCAAAACGACTTTGGAACAAATTCGGGCAAGCAACCATCGAACGCATTACGCAAAACCCCTACATGCTCTGCGAAGAAGTCTGGGGCATCGGATTTTTAAAAGCAGACGAAATCGCGCAAAAAGTCGGCTTCCCTAAAGACAGCCCCGAACGATTCCAGGCGGCATTGCTCTACACATTGCAAGAAGCGTCGGTCAGCGATGGCCATGTGTATTTGCCAAAAAATGTGCTGCTAGATCGCACCATCAAGAATCTTCGATTGCAAATGGACGATGACGGAGCCATCAACACGCTCCTCGACCAGTTCGAACACGCTTACGAAACAGAACGCATCAAACGCATCGGCGACGACTGCTATTTTCCGCCGCTCTACAACGCCGAACAGCGAATTGCAGACAACATCAAGCTGCGATTAAGATACAACGAACTGCCGATTGACAACTTTGAAAACGATCTTGCACAGTGGGAACGCGAGCACAAATTCAGTTTTGATCCCATCCAAAAACGAGCCATCCACATGGCTCTCTCGCGAAAAATTTCCATCATCACAGGTGGTCCCGGCACAGGCAAAACGACGATTCTCAAAGGAATCCTCTACCTCGCCCGCCAAATGGACGAATGTGTCAGTTTAGCAGCCCCCACGGGACGTGCCGCAAAACGCATGGGCGAATGCTGTGGCGAAAAAGCTCGCACCATCCACAGGCTGCTCGAAATCGACCCCATCTCGGGCAAGTTCCACCGCGACGCAGACAACAAGCTCCCTTGCAATTTGCTGATTGTCGATGAATTCAGTATGGTCGATACATGGCTTGCCGCGTCTCTCCTCGAAGCAACCCCGCTCAACGCGAGAATCGTGCTCGTGGGCGATGCCGACCAGCTCCCCAGCGTAGGCCCCGGCAACGTGCTGAACGACTTGCTACGTTGTCCAAACATTCCGAGCACGCGGCTCCAGCACATTTTCCGCCAAGCCGGCGGAAACGACATTGCAGACAAAGCCGCCAAAATCAACCAAGGCATTTGCCCCTCGCCCATCGAAGGCCCGAACTTCCACTTTTTGCCCTACGAAACCGCCGACGAAGCCAAAGACCTCATCGGTCGTCTTGTCACGCATGGAATCAAAGAAAAAATTGACATCGACACGCAAACCGAGATGCAGCTCCTTACGCCCATGCGAAAAGGACCTCTCGGCATTTACGAGCTGAACACATATTTGCAAAATCTGCTGAATCCCGGCAAAGAACGCATCAAAATCGCAAGCGGCAACTGGAGTACCGGCGACCGCGTGATGCAAATCCGCAACAACTACGACAAGAACGTGTTTAACGGAGACGTGGGCATCATCTTCAAAATCGGCAAGGAAAGCAAAAAAATCACCGTCTTTTATGACGATAAAACCGTCGATTACGAACCCGACGAAGTCGATGAACTCATCCTCGCCTACGCTTGCACCATCCACAAAAGCCAAGGCAGCGAATACCCCGCCGTGGTTGTCGTGCTCGATTCTAGCCACAGCATCATGCTGCAACGGAACCTCATCTATACCGCCATCACGCGAGCCAAAGGCCACGTGTGGATTTTGTCTGCGCCCGGAGCGTTCTACCAGTCCGTCCGCAACAACCGCAGCACCCGCCGCTACACAAGACTCACGGAAAAGCTGTGAGGAACGAGCCGTGAGGGGTGAGCCCGCGGCTCCGCCGTTCTCCCCTCTAAACCAATTCCCCTATCCACGGGAACAAGTTATTCTTCCGCTCCAATTCTTTGAGCAATCGCGTATCAGGCTTCGCCTTAACCGCCTCCGCGTAAAGCTTGCAGGCATTTTCATAATGTCCGTTCAAACGAGAGCGAGCATAGTCCGCAGCCGAATTGTTATGAATCATGAACGCCCAGTCCGAAGCTTGGAACAGTACAATTTCGCGAGCCATCTGAGCCAAGAAACGCTTCATCATCGCGGCATTTCCAACTGCATTTCCGGCGACCTTTTCCACTGATATTTTTGCACTCGCAGCATTCCCAGCCACCTTCGCCGCACGTTTCATTCGCGTTTTCAAATCGTTCACCATCCCACGCATTCTAAAGAATAGCGGGTATTGGAACGACACCTGATCGTTCATCCAAACTTCGCCAAAACCGCCCTCGCCCCACGACGAGAATATCGGCACATGCACATCATCATCCGCGACTTTTTCCGCGGCATTCCCCGCCGCAGCCGCCCCTACAGCAGCATTCAACGACGGCACAGAATCTTCGAGCGAAGCCATCTCCACAACGTTCGAGCTAGCCGCACGTTCAAACATTTTTTCGATGAACAGTGGGCCTTCAAACCACCAGTGGCCAAAAAGCTCCGCATCGTACGGACAAAGTATCGAAGCCTTGTTGCC
>CAMZGI010000105.1 GCA_947306305.1 uncultured Fibrobacter sp. | reverse complement strand
AACTAGTAACTCAAGACTACAAACTGCGGCAAAGCCGCCTCAGTAACTAGTAACTCCGAACTACAAACTGCGGCTCTGCCGCAAATCACCTGCTCAAATCGAGGCGTTTGACTACTTGCGTAGAGCCCGCTTGGACGCTCAGCATATAAACGCCCGACGGAAGATTCTTCTTCACGATTCGAAGGTTATTCGTGCCGGCATTCAGCCTGCCGCTCATGCCAGCCACTTCGTTACCCATCACGGAATAAAGGCGAATCGTCACTTCGCTTGCACGGGCAAGCGAAATCGGCAACTGGAGAGAGCCACCCGCAAACGAGACCTTGCCCACAGACAAATCCTGCATCGCAACCGGATTTGCGATAATGCCCGCAGCAGAGCTACCCGGCTCCGAAGCGCTGCTAGTCGGAGCTACCGACGAACTCGATGCAACTTGAGCCTCGGAACTCACAGGACTGCTGCTAGATTCAGCCTTGCTGCTACTCGATTCCGCAGAAGCTGCCGGCTTAATCTTATCGCCGAGAACTTCAATCATCTTTTCTGCATAACGCTTGCCAAAATCGCGGTATTCTTGCGAGGTAAAATGTACATTCTGCCCATCGCCCAAAGCCTGGTTGAACCCTTCGGAAGAGACGACGTAGAAATTTTTGGACTGCTGCGGAAGCTTCGCGATGTTGTTGTTAGCGCCCTTGCTCGAACCGCTGCGCAACACTTCGCCCGCGAGGAACGGAATATCGTTCCCAAGCCCTAAATCCTTGATTATATTGTCATAAACTTTTTTGACCTTGGAAGGCCACTGGCCGTCGCCAGCATCAGTTTCGCCCTGATGGAAAATGATGCCCTTGATAACGCCTTCTTCCTGAGCCTTTTTGGCCATTTCAATCATACGCCCGTAGGGGTTTCCGCCGTAAGCGTTGATTCGCTGCGTCATCCAGCTCTGCTGGGACCTCGCGTAATTTGCATAGCCGTCCTTGTCGAACAACTGAATACTGCAACCCGCAATCGCCACTTCAATGATGCCCACTTTAATCTTGGAGTCCGTTTTTTCAACCATGGTACGCCCGAAATAGTCCGCCGGGCCGAGTTTCGCCCCTTCGCAATGAGCTAGCGGAGGAACAGCCTTGATCCATTTGCCCTTAGACGCATTCTGGTTGCAAGAACCCTTGTCAGCCGACCAAAGCAACTGAAAACGTTCGTCAACGGTTTTGTCCTGATTTTCGATATTGCCCTGCCCTTCCATATTAGACTGGCCAAAAGCAAGATAGATGTGGAAATTTGGGTCTGGTGCCGCAAAAGCCGAAACGGCGATTCCAAATCCACAAAACAAGCCTACGATATGCGAGACATTCATCATTTACTCCTTAGGGCGCAAAGCCCAACCAACAACACTTTTATAATACATTTTTTTTGCTTCGGCAAATGTTAAATATTTGGAAAATCTCATTATAGGCAGATTCAATATGGATTTTTTATTTATATTCCAACTATAAATCGAGGATCACAATGAGAATTAAGTTTTTTGCATCCCTTGCTATTGCTGCTACCCTGTTTACCGCCTGCAGCGACTCCACAACCGCCCCTCCGCCGTCCAAGGCACAACAGTGTGCTAGCGGACTTACGGCGGACTGTCTCTTGGGCACTTGGAGCGTTGACGGACCTCTCGAACCAACACTTGTCGGAACCGATACCGTTTACCTCGTTGACGCAACTCATAACCTTACGGCTAGCCCCGCGACATTGAAGTTCTACATTGACGAAAAGAAAGCCAACAAGTTCGAATACACGGAATCGCCGCTCGCTAAGGGCTGCAAAGCTCCGACGGGCAAAATGTACGGCAACTGGAGCATCACAGGCGCTTCGCTTTACCTTTACGCCAATATCGGCAGCGAATGCATGGAAAAGAACAGCACGACAATCGTGCCCAAAATTACAATCGACGGAAGCAACGTTTTCTTGGATTTCGGTCCAGTTTTCTTCATGGAACCCGAACTCAAAGGTGACGACGCTGTAAAGAAATCTATCGACACCGAAAAATACAAATTCGTTTCGGCAATTTAATTTAGTTTGCTAAAAACAATTTTAAGGCACCTCGATTTATTCGAGGTGTTTTTTATATGCAAGAACTAGCGATCTTTGACGCAACGCACATAGGCTGCATCAAACTTGTCAGTCGAAGTCCCTTGCCATTTATTATAGGAATATTCCGTAGAAGCATATTTGAACTCGTAAATGACCGGGTACAATCCAATATTCAGCTTATCGCCCCACAAGTCTATAGTCCTACCCATTCCCATGAAATTCATCGATATGCTAGCAGCGCATTCGCCAGACTCATCATATTCGCATTCGGCATCGGCAAAGCCCCCCGCAAGGAGCGAAAGGCCACTTTCGTTTTTGTACAAGCTCATGAACGACGAAAAGAAGCTGCCATCTTCGGGCCAGCTACGCATTTCGTTTTCCTTCGGCAAATGCCACCCTTCTGGGCAAATGCCGCGATTGTTTTTAGAGCTCAAATCGTTCTTGACCGTCTCTATTTCTGCAGATGTCAAATCTATTGCGGCAAACCAGTTGTACATCCGGCCAAACACTTCGCAGTTCGACTCGTCATTGTCATAGCACCAGCTCTGCCCTTTCAAGTTTTTAGTCGCCACGCTGTCCGAGTACTTCAAATTTTCGGCCATCCAAGTGTCGTTCCCCACCTGCACCGTCTTGTACGAACGCCCATCACGTGAATCCACTAGAGTTCCATATTCAACAGCCGGGTTAAAGATTGTCGCTACATCGAATAGTTCCTTGGCAGGGGCTCGCCAAGCAGAGTCCAAACAAACTAAAACCGTATAGACGCTCTCATATACGGTCTCTATCATTTCACCTTGATTCGCGGCTGTGCAACTGCGGTCACGAGAATCCCCGGACGCGGAGTACAAAAGGTTCAAATACTTTTCGAAATTGCCCACCGTTCCATCGGGAGATTTCGACTTTATCAACTGGCGAGCAGAGGCCGCTCCGTCTTTAAAAATCATATCACGAGCATAATAGGACAGCCGTGAAAAAACGTTTTTATTCGCGAAGTTCCCTGTTGCCGTATCCAAGTCCAGCGGTCGCCAGTCTGTTGTCATGGACCAATCCAAATAGTTTTTCTCGATAACAAGGGACACAGCGGCAAGCATCGCATCGCCCTCGCCCGAACCATAAAGATTATAGTCTTCAAAATCAACTAAATTCAAAGGCATGTGCAAACTTGCGAGGAGTGATGTATGGGCCTTGAGTCTCGCGTCATCGAACAACATACCCTGATCGATATAGTGCTGGATTAAAGGGGCAGCAATCGATGTCAGGTAATTCAAGTTCACCGAAATCCGCTGCTTCACATTCACGATAACTTCAAGAGGCATGTCGTCCCGCAAGCGAGTGTTTTCGAAATATTCGCGAGCCGTCGAACGGATCTGCGCCAAGCTATCTCTCAAATTCACTCCGCTTAATTCAAAGCGACCTGTCAACGAGTCCACCGGCGCACTGCAATTTCTTTCGTCTTCGCACAAAAGACTGCCCAAAGTCTTCATATAAGCTCTATTGACCCCTCGGGGCTTAATCACAAACCCACGCTGGGCATAGCCGGCCATGTCCACACGCATCCTAGTGTGCATTCCGGGATAAGCGTCTGTCACATCCGAGGAGCACCCAACCAAGGCGATTAAAAGCAAAGCGTAAAATATTTTCTTCATAATATCAATAATAACAAACGTTATATGTTATCGCATTCAAAAACTACATAATCTTAGCCAAAACAAGGCTTTTGTATAATCAAGCATTCCGCCAGCGGTTGTTTTCGTATTCTTCGAGAAGTTTCAAAACTTGCGTACATTCGCGCCTACTGCGTTCTTGTTTTTTGCGAGCACGCGGACTCACGTTTGAGCGAGTCTGTTCGTTCAGCATTTTCGCAGAAGCATGCTGGACACGCTGCATAAACGCAGCTACAGTTTCTCCGGGAATCCGCACAAAGCCCAGCCGGACAAGCCGCTTTTCGGCATTTTCAAGGAGAGCGACCCACTGGATTGCATTTTTCGATACGACATTGATGCGAGTCTTTCGGCGGAAACGTCGGAAATTCAAACCCGCAAAGACAACAACCAGCAGAGCAAGGACAACGTAAATTACAGGACTCGAAACCAATTGCTCCGAAGTTGTTTGCCAGCTATCGACAACACGCCGCCATTCGCCATCTTTGAGCAAATGGAGCACGTAGGCAAAGCGTCCCTTCGCCCCTTCGAACTTGGAAGCAAACCAAGAAGAACTGGCAAAAATATTTTCCATGACAGGAGGGGTCGGGTCAAAAATGTACCACTCGTGATTATAATACGCCTCAACCCATGCATGGCTATGATGACGACGGAAAGTCAAATATGGGCGACCTTCAACATGCTCTGGGCGGGCAAAGCCCGTCACGTAGCGAGCCGGGATTCCCTGATAACGTAAAAGGAGCGTCGCAAGCGTCGCAAAATATTCACAGTAGCCTTCCCTGCTTTTCCAAAATGAAGCAAGCGGGTCGTTGCCAGCACTCCGTTTTTGAACGACTAGCGAATACTTGAAATTTTGAGCAAAATAAATTTCAATCGTCTTTAAATTTTGGAGCAAGTAATCCGAGCTTTCGATATTTGAAGAATCTCTGGCCGGAAGCATCATCGTCTTGGCAATCGTATCTAAAAGTTCCAAATTCCGGTTTGAAATTTGCAAGAACGCAGAATCGCTTTCGCCAGCCACCGTAAACTTTTCAGCCGAATTCAAAACATAATAGTACCAATCGCTACGCCGCCCATTGGCGCCCGCATACACATTCGTCGAGTAATAATCTAGCGAATCCGCATTTTTACTTGCAATGCCAACAGCATTCGGAGCTGCAAACATAAAGCCAAAATTATCCAACGCGGACTGAACCCAAACCGACTTGACATCTGGCGATGCCGCTAAAGAATCTTCTGTTTCAAAGACTGCATAATCCACACGGTAACGAGCGGGGTACAACTTTTTCTCTGCAACCGCAGGGAGTTTCCAAATGCCCGCGACATACTTTTCGTAAGCGGCGGCACGCAAATACGGCGATGCAAGCGTATCCCAAACTCGCAAGACAATTTCGCCATTATACTTTGAACTGTAATTGGTCGAAAAAGAGCCCAACGAAACCGCAGGATCAAAGCCCATCACTCGATTTTTGATGTAGTAATCTTCGGCCCAGCGGCCGCTATAAACACGATTGCTCTTCCAATATTTAAATCCAAGATATGAAGAACAACATAATCCAGCATAGAGGAGAACGAACAGCAACCTTTTATAAAGAGCCACGCGAGGTCTGCCAAACGCATAAACCGCCATAAGCAAAGCCACAAAGCCCCACACAACGCAAGGTCGAGAAGCTTGGTACAAGCCCATCACAAGAACTGCAATTCCGTTAAACGCGACAAAAACTTCGTAGCCGCCATTGCCAAGGCTCCGCTTTTGCAAAAAAGCAAGGTAGAGCATGTACCAGGCAGGGATATAAACTAAAAACGGCGACACTCCATTTTCGACGCTCGGCGTGAGCACCCACCACAACGCGCACGGCACAATTGCGCCATAAGCGAGAAGCTTTCTATAACGCGGGACACGATGTTTCGGCGACTTTTTCGCAAGCACGAACTGTTTTACAGACAAATACGCAAACGCACATGCAAAGATATAACCCAAAAATTCGATACCGCTAGACACGCCCAAATTGATGGACGCAATGCAAAAGAAAAACGTCTTTAAAAGTTCACGGAAGCTTATCTTCATAGAGAAACCTCCGTTTCACTTTGCAACTCAAAAATTTGTTCTAAACGTAATGCATCAACAGACAAAACGTTATCTTCAACAACCGATTTTAATTCGTTTGAATTACCCGAACGGGATTCTAAAACAATGTGCTTGTGCACCAGCGGATCGTCCGTGGCAAAAAGGCCTAAACGAAGTACCGGCCCCAGCGGACGTGCCGCAGGCGACCAAAGCTTCGCTGCATTATCCGATTTAAGCAGCGAAGCCGACGGAATACGGGCTAGTGATTCTAACAAACTTTTTCCATCATCCCCCGACACTAGCGAAATTTCGTTATCGCCAATAAAGAAACGTCCCAATGTTCCGCGTTCCATCAGCCACAAGCCAATTCCCGCCGCAAGGCGAATCAGCATTTCAAGCATCGATTTTTGCTTTAACGTCCGAGCAGCGACATCAAGAATAAAGACAATGCCCGCACCACGTTCTGTTTCGAACTCTTTCGTGAACGGTTTACCATAACGGGCAAACGCCTTGTGATGCAAGTCGCGTAGAGAATCCCCTTCGCGGTACTCGCGAACGCCCACAAAATCGCGACCGCGAGCAAAGCTCGGCATCAAAAGCGGAGCAAAAACCATTCCGCTCGCGCCATAAGTCAAAAACGAAAACAAGCCTATTTTCACAGGACACGGGAAAACAAGCAGCTCCGCTTTCCCCGAATCGAACGCAAAACGCAACGCCCCATTGATTTCGGGCAAGATTACGGCGACCTTTGGAATTTCAAACGCACCGCGTTTTGTCGTTTGGATTTGGCACGACAATTCGGCAGATTCGCCAGCCGCAAGCGATACTAAACTCGATTCCTCGCACGAAAGAGAAGAATCCATGCGAAAGCATCCCAGCGAAACAGCATTTAGCTTATCTATAGCCACAATCCGCAAGCGCAATGCAGATTTTTCACCCTCATACACGTTGCCAATGGAAATATCGTTTGCCTTGAATTTGCTCTTTCGGACCGTCAAAAAGAGGCTCGGCACAAGAGCCAGCAAATACATGAAGTCCAGCCCACAAAAGAACCAAGCCGCCCAAAATCCCGGCACTGCGCCAGCCACCATAAAGAAAAGCAAGAGAGCCGAAGCAGCATGCCCCACAGGCGTAAAATACTCCTGCCACGTGTAATACAAACGCATCAAGAGTCCCTTGCGTTTGGGACTTCTCGGAATAGCGCTTATAAACCAACGGATGTAGGACATGAGTGGTTAGTGGTTGGTGGTTAGTGGTTGGTAGTTAAGGCGAGTTTCGTCATCCTAAACGTAGTGAAGAATCCAGTAAAGTTCACTTCGGGATTTTTACCTGCTTTAAAATGGTTTCGAGGATTTGGCGAGAGGCATCAGGCGTATTGCTGTCTTTGGCAAACACGCGATGTTCCATCACCGGGAAAAACACATGCTGGATATCGTCGGGATTCACAAAGTCGCGACCCGCAATATACGCGCAAGACTGCGCCATCTTGACGAGGTTGATCCCTGCGCGAGGGCTAGCCGCCAGACGCACCGACGGATTCACACGAGTCGCCTGCACCAGCGAGACCACATACGTCTCAAGCGATTCGTCAATATGCACCTTGTTGACTTCTTCACGAGCCGCAAGGATATCTTCGGGAGTCGTCACCGCAGACAAAGTATCTAAAGGACGACCATGGCGGTGACTCCGCAAAATATTCAGCTCCGTTTCGGGAGTCGGATACCCCAGCGAAAGACGAATCAAAAAACGGTCCATCTGAGCTTCGGGTAGCGGAAACACGCCGTGAAACTCCACCGGGTTTTCCGTCGCAAGCACCATGAAAAGCTTCGGGAGCACATGACGTTCCCCCTCCAGCGACACTTGACGTTCTTCCATAGCTTCCAAGAGCGAGCTCTGCGTACGCGGCGAAGCACGATTGATTTCGTCAGCCAAGAGCACCTGCGTAAAAACAGGCCCTTTGCGAATTTCAAACTCGCCCGTATTCGCACGGAACACCGCACCGCCCGTCACATCGGCGGGGAGCAAATCCGGGGTAAACTGGATGCGAGCGAAGTCCGCCCCAATCGCCGTCGCAAGAGCTTTCGCAAGCGTTGTCTTGCCCGTCCCCGGAACGTCTTCAATCAGCACATGACCATCCGCAAGGAGAGCCATCACAAGCATTTCTACTTGCTCCTGCTTCCCCAGCAAAACCCCATTTAACGATTGTATAAGATTTTTAACCATGTAGTAAATATATACTAGTTTCGAGTTACTAGTTACTAGAACTTAGAACTTAGAACTTAGAACTTAGAACTTAGAACTTAGAACTTAGAAC
>CAMZGI010000104.1 GCA_947306305.1 uncultured Fibrobacter sp. | reverse complement strand
CCGACGGATCCGACCCGCTTCGAGGCCTACAAGCAGTTCTGCGAGACGTTCACGTTCTTGCCGGCTAGCTTTGTGCCGAAGGCGGCTGGTGCTTCCCAGATGCAGCACATCCAGTTGTTCTGCTTCTGCATCGCCGTGGTTCACTTGAGCATTGCTCATGCATGGAACATTGTCGTGCGTTTCAAGCGCAAGTCCTCGACCTTCATGGCTCAGGTGGGCTGGCTCATTGGCGCCTGGGTGATGTTCTTCCTTGCATGCAACATGGTACTTGGTATCGATATGCCTGGATTCGTGATCCCGATGTTCATCGTCGAAGTGATCCTCCTCGTGCTCTTTACTGTGCCGCCTAGCCGACTCAAGCAGGACTTCATCAGCCTTCCGATGCTCGTGCTCGATATTGTGAACAGCTTCACCGACGTCATCAGCTATATCCGTCTCTTTGCAGTGGGTATGTCCGGTGCCGCCATCGCCGAAGCGTTCAATGGCATGCTATCGCCGCTCTTTGGCTCTGCCGTGGGCATTGCAGGTGCAGCCATCATATTGCTGTTCGTACATGGCTTGAACATTGCGCTCGCCGTGATGGGTGTCGCAGTCCATGCTGTACGTCTTAACACACTCGAATTTTCAAATGGACTTGGCCTTGAATGGAGCGGATTTGCGTTCAGCCCCTTCGCCAAGCAGAAAAATTAAACCAAGGGTTAAATCCCGCTACTTAATGAGGATAATATAATGGAACCGAATACAATGGTGACTCTCGCTAAAATGGGTGCTGCAGCTGCGCTTGGCATTGCGGCTATGGGCTCTGCCCTTGGTTGCGGAACGGCTGGTATGTCTGCTATCACGATGTGGAAGAAGGCTTATGCTCAGGGCAAGTCTGCTCTCTTCACGCTCCTCGTGTTCGTCGGTGCCCCGATTTCCCAGACGATTTACGGCATGCTTTTGATGAACTTCATCTTGAGCAAGGCTGCTGAACAGGGCTTTACCAACTGGGGCGGCTGCCTCGGTGCAGGTATCTTCGGTGGGCTTGGCATGATGGCTTCTGCCTGGTATCAGGGCAAGTCTTCTGCAGTGGCTTGCGATGCTCTCGGTGAAACCGGCAAGGGCATGGTGAACTACCTCATGGTGCTCGGTATCGTCGAAACTGTGGCTTTGTTCGTGCTCGTGTTCTCCATGATGGTGCTCTAATCCAGCGAGGTTCAACTTATGGATAATGCACAGCTTTTAACGCTCGCAAAACTCGGTGCGGTGGCGGCCTTGGGCCTTGCCGCGGTGGGTTCTGCGCTGGGCTGCGGGTCTGCCGGCATGGCGGCCATCGGAGCCTGGAAAAAGGCGTACCTTAAAGGAAAGAACGCGCTGTTCACGTTGCTCATCTTCGTGGGTGCTCCAATCGCTCAGACGATTTACGGCATGCTCTTGATGATGTACATCTTGAACAAGTCTCAGGCAAATCCGGACAACTGGGCTGCTTACCTTGGCGTAGGCATCTTTGGTGGCCTTGGCATGCTTGCTTCCGCATGGTATGTGGGCAAGTCCGCTGCTGATGCTTGCAACGCTCTTGGCGAAACGGGCAAGGGCCTCGTGAATTACCTCATGGTGCTCGGCGTGGGCGAAACCGTCGCGCTGTTCGTCATGGTGTTCTCGATGATGCTGGTTTCGTAATCGTAGATTACGAAACAGTGGCTGGTGGCTAGTGATTAGTGGTTGGGACGTTATGGTTCCTGCCTGCACTAAGGTCGCTTCGCTTTGTGGTATGAGGTCGGTAGCCTTCGTTGCTGAGAGGATGAGATGGGGCTGCTCCCCGTGTCATTCCAGCCTTCGAGTCGAAATCTCCTATGCCTGAAAGTTTATGAAAAAGGTGTTCCTTGCGGAACGCCTTTTTTTCCACTGCAATTTTGGATTTGTTTTTTGGAAAAGATTTTGGTTGTCGTTTTGCCGAAATAAATCAGCAAAAAAGCCTCGCGATAGATTCGCGAGGCTTCTTCAATATTCTCTAGTATCTTCAAACTCGTAACTAGTAACTCATAAGCGGCTTTGCCGCTTATTTCGTATAAACGCATCTTTCTGTGCTATTGCCGAAACATGTCTTGTTCATGCCGCTCACGCTGTTCACGACACCCGGCTGGCCTACGCTCGAAACCATCTTGCTCCCGGAGAAGCTCGGCTTGAACGCTATTTCAGAAGTGCCGTAGTAGTTGCTAGTGGTGAAGTTCACGCTATACTGCTTGCCTTCTTCGGAGTTGTTGGTTCCAAAGCCGAGCAGTTTTGCGTTGCCGGAAATGTTCGTCGTTCCGTCGGAATCGACCATGCCGCCCATGCCGCCGTTCATGCGGCATTCCACGATGATGACACCGCCAGAAATTTCAATGCCGCCGTTGCTGTCAATGCCATCGGTGTCGCCGGTGCCTACATAGATATAGTGGTAGCCGCCTGTGACTTTGAGGTTGCCGGTGCTTCCGCCACCAGGACCGCCGAAGCCACCACCGCCAAATCCGCCGGGGCCGCCGCGACCTGTGTTGCCGCCGTTGTTGCCGGTCGTTGTCGTTGTGCCGCCTGCGGCGTTCCAGCCGTCATCCGTGGTAATCACGCTTGTGATGCCGCCTTCAAAGTTCATGTCGGGGGATTCCATGCCTTCGTATGCCATAGTCACGCTGACGTTGGCGTTGTCCTTGACGTAGAGAGCTTTTTCGGCGTGAACGCCGTCGTCGTCTGTGGCGATGGTAATGGTGCCGCCTGTGAGGGTGACTTTTCCGCTGCTGTGGATGCCGTCGTCACGGCTGTTGATTTCGATAATGCCGCCGCTGATGGTGATGCTCGAATCGCTCTTGATGCCTTTTGTACTGGAGTCGGGGGAGCAGGAGTTTCCGCCTCCCATCATGCCGCCGCCACCGGGACCGCCGAAGCCGCCGCGTCCGCCGTTGCCGCCGCCGGTGCTTTGCCCAAGGCAGGTTTGTCCGCCGCCAGCTGTGATTTTGATGGTCGGGGTTTTGGATTCGCCGTTCATGATGGTGACTGCGTTGTTCGCCGTGATGCCATCGTATTTGGAGTTGATGGTGATTTCGCCGCCAGTGATTTCGATGGAGCCTTTTCCTGCTGCCAAATCCGTTGCGTCGTCGGCATCGCTCTTGATGCCGTCGCCGCCAGTAGTGGTGATGTTCAATGTGCCGCCGCTGATTTCTACGGATTCTTTACCTTTGAGACCGTTGTTCTTTGCGGTGACTGTGATGATGCCGTTCTTGACTCTCAAATCGTTGCTGGAGTGGATGCCGTTGTTGTAATTGCCTTTGACGATGAGGGTGCCTTCGCCTTTGATGGTGAGGTCGTCTTTCGCGTAAATGCAAGCGCCTGTCGTATCGACTTTAGTTTGTCCTGCATCGTTGGTGTACGAGTGCGTTGTGGTTCGCGTGGATGCATCCGAGAACGTATTGGTTGTGCCGTTCTTGGCGACCACGAAAGCCTTGTTCGCTTTTTGAATGTAAATCGGGGCGTCTGCCGTGTTGGTGAGCGTAAGCCCTTTCATGTTCAAGTAAACCGTCGTGTCCGTTTTGGGGGATGCGACGAGAATTTGTGCGTCGTTTCCGCTGTAAGAACCGCTAAAGTCGTATTCGCCGCCACAAGTGATTTTGACGGTGCCGCCTGTGGCTGTAACGCAATTGCCGCCGTTTGCGACGGTAGCTCCGCTAGCCGCGTATGTGATGACGGGGCGGTCGCCCGTGTTCTGGTCAATCTGCTGGCTTATTGCGCTAGAAGAACTTTGCGGATTTTCTGGAGTGACTGCGATGCTTGAGGAGCTGTTGAGGCTAGGGATGGTCTGCCCGTTGCTGCTCGAAGCGGGTGCCGCCGTGCTGCTTTGGGGAACAATGGATGCGTTGCTGTTGGGCACGATGGATGCACTGCTGTTAGGTGCGGTCGTGCTGCTCGAAAGAATGCTTGCGTTGCTTTCGGGAACTTGCAGGGCGTCGCTGGAACTTGCGATAGTTTCGTTGCCCGGATAGACTTCGTTGCCCACACCTGCTGTTGCTGAAGAAGATTCTGGATTTTCTATTCCAGAAGAAAGGGAACCGATATTCGGATCGTCGTAGAAGGATGCTTCGGGCGATGTGGATTCCGAACAGCTTGCGAGTAATGCAAGCGAAAGGCACGATAAACCGCCAAGCGTTCCAATTTTTTTTGTCATTATATATCTCCCATATTTTTCTGAGTGTCCCTTAGGGCACCCGAACCAACTCGTTTTTCTAAACCTAGATTTTAGAAGGGGCTGTTTTAAAGGGAAAATGCGTTTTTTTGCGTAATTTCAAAGATTTTAGTGGAACGAAAAGTTCCGCATGGAACAAATGTCTTCAAAATTTTTCATGTTTGATGAATCGCTCTGAAAATGCTAAATTTTAAAAATGATTCTTCGAAAATTCTCTTTGTTGTCTTGCATGCTATTGCTTACTGGTGTAGAGGCTTTGGCTGCATCCCCGGTCATTGAACCAGAACATTCCCGCAATTTAAGGACTCTTGAAACGGTCCCGATGCTCTTTGAATACCATCGACAGACGATTGGAAATGGTCCCCAGTATTTTACGTATCCTCGCCGCGATACGACTTTCCGCAAGAACTTTACTAAAACTGAAAGCAACGCTCTCCTCTATTTTGATAATGTGCGTGGAGCTGGCATTTTAGGGAACGGACTGCAGGTCAAATGCGATGCAGGCGATTCTGCTTGCTTGGCTAAGGCTATTGCGATTGAAAATGCTATTCCGCGTGTTGGCATTGCTACAAGCATTGTGGGCGGCATTGATTATCGTGGCGGTGAAACGCTCGGCGATACGATTTGGCCGGGAATTGATGGCGGAATTTACCTTCGTGGTTTTGCGGATTCTTTGGATTTCGTCTTGGACGCCCGCATTTACAGCGAAGGTCATTCGGCTAAGAATCCGAAGTCTTTTGACCGTGAATTTTTGGAAGTGCAAAAAGAAGAGAATAATGCTGGCGTGGAATACACTAGCTATGCACGTTACCGTACGCATTTTGCGTTTAACTACGACTGGCTGCGTTTGGACTTTGGACGCGACGTGATGCACTGGGGGCCTGGCTATTACAACAACCTCACGTTGAACCAGTTTGCTATTCCGTACAACATGCTGAGCCTCGACTTGATGATTGGCCCTCTCCGCGTGATGAGTTTTTATGCGGACTTGCGTATTTTTAAAAGCATGAGCGCGTCGAATAAGGACAATACTCGTAATTTGTTTGGGCACCGCTACGAACTTGCTGTGGGCAATGCAACTTTTGGCGTAAGTGAATTGACGGTTCTTTACGACGATATGAAACCTTGGCTTTTTGTCCCGACCGCTCCGTTGTTCATGGAAAAGGGAAATTATTCGGAACCGAGCAACAATGGTTCAATTTCTTTTGATATCAACTATCGTTTGTTCAATGGTCTTCGAATTTATACGGAATTCTTCTTGGACGATATGGAATCTCCTATCAGCTTGATCAAGAACGACAACGTCGAAGCCAAGTGGGCTTGGATGGCTGGTTTCCAAGCAGGTCACGACTTTTATCACAAAGGGCATAAGATCGAAGTTGGAACGATTTTTGAATACGCTCGCGTAGAACCTTATGTATATACGCACTTTAAAAAGAATTCTGCGCAGATTGCCCATTTAGGTTATCCGCTAGGGAATCAGGGCGGTCCGAACAGCAGGACGATTGACTGGAATATCTTTGCCCGTTTGGATTCGCATATCTTTGCATCTGTTCGCCAGACGTGGTTCTGGAAGGGAACGGATTATGGCAGCTCTGTGAACGATTCAACCCCGAGCAATCATTTGCACATCCACAAGAAGTTCCTCTATGGTTCAAAGCTTCAGTATTCGTTGACTCCAGCAATTAGCTACGAAGGACTGCGATTCTCGTTCTTGGGCGAACTGACGCTGATTGACGATAGAAAAGCCTACCTCCGTGCGGGATTTAAGTGGTAGTGAGCATTGAGCTCGCACTAAAGTGCTTTGAGTACGCTTCGCTTTGAGGAATGTATGTATTTTGATTTTGTGCTAAAACCTCATACCTCAAAGGGGCGAAGCCCCGACCTCATTCCTCACTGCTCCTAACAACTGTCTATTAACCACTAATCACTAACCACCAACCACTAACCACTAGCCACTGCTTATGTCCAAGCCTGAACTTTTAGCCCCTGCGGGTGACCTTGTCCGAATGAAGTATGCGTTTGCCTATGGGGCGGATGCTGTTTATGCGGGGCAGCCGGCATTTTCTTTGCGTGCCCGTGAAAATGGTTTCAAGAATTTGGACGACCTTGCTCAGGGAATTGCGTATGCCCATGAGCATGGGAAAAAGTTCTACCTCACGAGTAATGTTATTCCGCGTAACGTCAAGGTGGAATCGTTCAAACGTGCGTTGAATGAGGCTTTGGAACTCAAACCTGATGCGTTGATTGTTGCGGATCCGGGCTTTGTGGGCTGGTTGCTCAAGGACCATCCAGAAACCGAGGTTCATTTATCTGTGCAGGCGAATACGACTAATTATCTTGCCGCTTCGTTCTGGAAAAACTTGGGTGTCCGTCGCATCATTTTGAGTCGTGAACTTCGTCTGTCCGAAATTTTAGAGATAAAGAAAAATGTTCCCGACCTTGAACTAGAAGTGTTTGTTCATGGTGCCGTTTGCATGGCTATGTCTGGTCGCTGCATGCTCTCGAACTGGGTGACGCACCGTGATGCGAACCAAGGGGCATGTGATAACAGCTGCCGTATGCCTTATCGCTTGTATGCAAATTCCGGTCCTCAGGTCGAGGACTATCGCGAGCATGAAGGTTCGTTCTCTTTGCAACGCACGGATCGTCCAGAACTCGACCCGATTGCGCTCGACGAAGATATGTGGGGAACTTATTTTATGAGCAGCCGCGATCTTTGCGCGTTGGATGTAATTCCCGAACTGGTGGCGGGTGGTCTCGATTCGTTCAAGATTGAAGGACGTACGCGTTCTGTTTATTACTTGAGCCAAGTAGTCCGTGCGTACCGCATGGCGATTGACGCTGTCGTTGAAGGCAAGCCTGTTCCCGAAGAAAGTCGCCGTGCAATAAGCTTTGTCGATGGGCGAGGCTTTATGCCGGGATTCTTGCGTGGACCCTTGCCGCAGAATTACGAAGCGACGCATGTGGATGCTGAAGGCGGATGCGTTGCGGCGCAGATAAAGGATTTTGACGAAACGACGGGGGCTTGCCTAGTGAATGTCAAGAATCCGTTCTCGATGGACGATTCGCTGGAACTCATGACTCCTGACGGAATGCTGCCGTGCGAAGTCGAGGAATTGATGGATTTTCGAGGTGCCGCTGCCGACAAACTCAATCCCGGAACAGAAGGTCGTGTCTTTTTAAGTAAAAACGACTTTAAAAACGGAAAAAATGCCAAATTTGGCTTCTTTGTGAAGAAGGCTAAATCTTAATTATTCTCTAATAAAATACATTTGGAATATGGCTGTCGATGAAGCGACAAAAAAGCAAGACGAACTTGAACTTTATCAGATAGACGATAAAGCTATAGTTCCATTCTTCCAGAAGCATCTGGAGGAATTGCGTGAGTTCATTCAACAACACCAGCATGACCGTCTTGGGCTTTTGGTGCTGCTTAAGCAATTTATACGCACATACCGCATGCCGTTCAACATGCAGCGTTACATGGATGTCCAGAGGACATTCATCCAGCGTTCTTTGCATGACAAGATTCAAGACCGCCAGCAGGCGGTGAGCCACTGGATTCAGGAATTTGCGGGCCGTCATCGCAACCGCATGATCCAGCTGCAATGCCTTTACCTCGACAGGGTCAAAGACCAGCTTTTGCCCGAAATCGAAAAGATGCTCGCGAACCGCATCGACGAATTGCAAGATAAACTCGATGAGAAAAATGCCGTTCCGGCTGCCGGATCGACTTCCGCTGCTCCTTCTGCGGAACAAAGTTCTGCCGACTCGCAGAATCCCCCGAACGAGAATAAATAACCCTCGATGAAAGTTCTGTCATGGCGGACAGATGGCGGATCAGGTCCGCCATGACGTCGCCATCAATCTTGAACCTTCCTAACCACTGTTTATTAACTACAGCGGCTCCGCCGCTTCTTTCGTCTAAACAATCGCAGCTCACCGCACATTGCTCATCGCTCACAACTCTAAGCTCTAAGTTCCAAGCTTTAAATTCTAAGCTCTAAGTTCTAAGCTCTAAGTTCTAAGCTCTAAGTTCTAAGCTCTAA
>CAMZGI010000103.1 GCA_947306305.1 uncultured Fibrobacter sp. | reverse complement strand
GAGCTTAGAATTTAGAACTTAGAATTAGGTTTTTAGAGCTCAGAGCTTAGAACTTAGAGCTTAGAACATTTTCTTTTATCTTTAAGAATATCTAAGTTCTGCCTACTGCCAACTGCCTACTGTGGCGTAGCCACCCTAAGTTCTGCCTACTGCCAACTACCTACTGTGGCGTAGCCGTTTTAAAATCTAAAAGCGAAGCGGTCTAAGTTCTGCCAACTGCCTACTATTTACTATATTATAGACCATGGAACAGGAAGCCATAAATCCAGCAATTGGTTCAATTCTTAACGAGCAAAAGTTAAAGAATATTGTTTACCCAGCCCGACTCTTCAAGGCGAGGTTGAATGAGGAGTTCTTGCGTGCAAACAGAACACGTAAGCCCTTCCTTTTCATAAAAATTTATTCGCACCAGTTCGATGTGCTCGGCTGGGGCCGCCCATCCAAGATTGTCGAAAACACCTGGAAAATCAGCGTGCTCACGATGTTCTCGCACTTGCGTTTTATCGACGTGCTAGGCTACCTCTCCGACAATAGCGGTATCGGCATCATCCTCCTCAATTCGGACATGAGCACGTTGGAAGCCATCCGCAAAGAAATTCTCCACAAGTTAAACGACGCGGGCCTTATCCAAGCTCTGCGCCACAAGCCAAAGACCCCGATTTTCCAGGCATACCTTTACACCGGCTACCAAGAAAAAGACAACCTCGAAATGGACGGCAAGTTGAAGGAATTCAACAGCACGAACGGAAGCTTCTTCACGCTCAACAGGTTGAACCTTTCGGACATTTGGCAGCATCCGCATAAAATCCACTTTAGGCACATCATCAAACGAACAGTCGATGTCACTTGCACGACGGCTGCTCTTATTGTGCTTTCTCCTTTGCTTTTGTTCTGCGCTCTCGCAGTCAAGATTAGCGACCCGAAAGGACCTATTATCTTTAAGCAGACCCGCGTTGGCAAGAACGGTGCTTTGTTTACAATGTACAAGTTCCGCAGCATGTACGTCGATGCAGAAGAACGCAAAAAAGAATTGATGGCACAGAACGAAACGGGTGGAAAGACGTTCAAAATGAAGAACGATCCGCGTATTTATCCGTTCGGCCATGTTCTCCGCAAGTTCAGTCTCGACGAATTGCCGCAGCTCATCAACATTCTCAAGGGCGATATGTCTATCGTGGGACCACGTCCGCCAATTCCGTCCGAAGTGGCTGAATACGAACCGTGGCACCGCATGCGTCTTTCTGTAACGCCGGGCCTTACCTGCATTTGGCAAGTCAGCGGCCGCAGCAACATTTCGTTCGAAGGACAGATGCGACTCGACAACGACTATATCCGTCGTGACGGCAAGATTGGTGACGACATCAAACTCATCCTCAAGACGTTCAAGGTCGTGTTCAAAGGCGAGGGAGCGTACTGATTAGACTAAAGAACGCTCGCTTACGAGAGCTATAGACGACAACCATTAAAGGCGAGAGACGCGACCAACGAAGTTGGGCATGTCCGAGCCGAATGGTTGGGACTTGAGCGAAGCGAAAGGCCAAAGGCGAGAGACGAGAGTGGATAGGAAGCCCGATTCAGTCGGGCTTTTTTCGTGACTGGAATCACATTGTAATCACACTTATTTAAACTACTAGACTTTAGTTACTAGAAGATTCTTACTTGAAAAAGTCTAGTAACTTGGGACACAGAACTGTGACGAATCACTCTAGGAACTCGTAACTATATTTTTTATCTTTAACTCTCAGTGTATGATACTTTAGGAGCGAATATGAAAAAACTTTTGATTTCAACCGCTTTGCTCGCCTCAAGCGCTTTTGCAGCGACCATTACGGTCGATCCAAGCTCAACGGCTCAAAAAATTGTTGGGTTCGGCGCAGGCGCGGCTTATTATCAAAGCTGGATTACAGCCATGAGTACTTCGATGCAGAAGGACTTTTACGACACTGCTTTTACGGGTCTGAACCTTTCGTTGCTTCGCATCGGCAACTGGAAACAAGAAGACTCGACAAGCATCGCCGCAGATGTCGCCATCGTCAAGGCAGGCAAGCAAAGACTCGGCAACCACCTCAAGATTGATATGTCTAGCTGGTCTGCACCGGGCCGCCTCAAGCCGAGCGGCAGCGTAAACGGCAACCAAGGCCAAACCAAGAGCGACAAGTCGCTCAAGAAGTCTAGCAACGACCCTTACGGCAAGTATGTCTATAGCGAATTCGCCCACTGGTGGAAGACCTCTTTGCAGGCTTACGAACAGATGGGAATTATCCCCGACTATGTCAGCTTGCAAAACGAACCCGACTGGCCAGCCGATTACGAAGAAACCCTTTTCGACCCCACTGAAACCGACGAAGTCGCTGGTTACAAGCAAGCTCTCCAAGCCGTGCGCGATTCTTTAAGCACGCTTGCAAACCCGCCGAAACTCATCGGCCCCGAACCGATTGGCATCGGTTACAGCAGCTTTGAAAAGTACGCAAAGGCTCTCGACGACAAGAACTTGGACGGCTACGCCTACCACTTGTACAATGCAGGCGACGGAAACGACAATCCCGGCACGAACTACCTGAACCCCGAAAACTTCCGCAAGCCGATGTCCGCTATCGGCAAGAGCTTCGGCAGCGACAACAAGCCAATCATCATGACCGAATTCTGCACCATGGAAAGTGCCATGCGCGAACAGGACATGCTCGGCCTTGCCCACATTATGCAAGTCGGATTCACGGGCGGCAAGCTGAACGGCTACATCGCCTGGGAACTCTTCTGGGGCGAACAGAACGGCCAGCTCATCGGCGTTTGCCCGGGCGAAGGCTGGAGCAGCTGCACCGAAGCAAAGCTCTACATCAACCCCGAATACCACGCCATGCGCCACTATTCCAAGTTCGTGAACCCCGGTTGGCGCGTCGTGAGCACCACTAGCGACGGCAACAACCTTTACACTGTCGCCTTCCGCAGTGCCGATTGCGACTCCATCTCCGTTATCGCGATTAACAAGGGCAGCGCCCAGAGCTTGAACATTTCCGTCAACGGCTACACGCCGGCTTACGCCGTGCAGTCCGTGGAAAGCGGAGAAAAGAGCAAGACCATCACCGCAGGGGCCATTCTTGACGCCCCCGCAAAGTCGATCACGACAGTCGTGTTCACCACGAGTAACACCGCAGCGCTCCAGTGCGAAGACTCCCCCATCGTCGATCCATACATTGACCCATCGACGCAGCTTGCTGATACGCTCGTGATTGTCGATTACGCCAACGAAACTTCTGCTAGCGGCTGGAAGAGCGACGAAACGCTCGGCAAAGTCACGTTCGAAACGACTGCCCTCGACGGAGTCTCTAAGTACGTGAAGGTTCCGCTCGCAGGTTGTGCACAAGATGATTGCGGCTACCAGCACGCACTCTTTACGCTCCCCGATGCCGCAGCCGTGAAAGAACCGCTCACCAAGTGCAAAGAACTCGTGTTCACCATGCGTAGCATCAACACCGACGACGCTTCTGTGAACATCGGCGGCGCGGGCGGCAGCACATGGAGCAGCTACCAGTACGGCAACACAGCCCCCGCTGGCTCATGGGCAAACGTTTCTGTTCCGCTCGACAACGAAGTGGATTCGACCGGAGCACCCTTCGGTTCCACGCAGCTTTCGTTCAACAGCGACAACGCCGGGATCTATATCGCAAAGATCGTGGCCGTCGGTTGCGGCGGCAGCACCTCTATCAAAGGCATGCGTACAAACTTTGCCGCAAACAGCCTCAACGCCGAAGCTAGCATCTTCGACATGAACGGCAACCTCGTTTGGAAGGGCCTCAAGAGCGAAGCCCTCAACGACAACGGCTCCATCAAGCCGCGTCTCCGCCAAGGCGCATACATCTTGAAGACCAAGGCCAACGTGCAACGCGTCGTCAAGAAGTAACTTATAGCAGCGAGCGATCAAGTCGAGCCATAGGCTCTTTGAGGTCGCTCCGCTCTGAGGAATGAGTTGTCAGTAAGCAGAACTTAGAGCTTAGATTTTAGGAATTCTAAGTTCTTAATCATTGAAAAACGGCTCGCAAAAGCGAGCCGTTTTTGTCGTTTATTCAAACTATTTTACTTAACATTCCGCACATAGCGGACGCAGGCGTAAAAGCCGTTTACAGAACGGCTCTGAAAATCGATGTCGTTGCTATTCGCCCGCAGCCCAATGCAATAGGGGCAATCGTCTTTTTTAGATTCGGATGAAGTCCAGAACCACACTTGGGATTCGCCGGTTTCGGGATTGCGTTCCACCGGATAAGCGCAAAAGCCAAACAAATCCAAGCCCTGCTCGGCTTCGCCATGCCACTGCGTTGTCGATTTCAATGCGGTTCCCGGCTCGTAATCAAGCGATTTTATATAAACAGCCAAATCTTGGAAATCTTCTATCGACGGAAGCCTCCAGCCTTCAGGGACGTTCATCGCCGCCTCATTCCAGTCATACATTCTTCCAAAATCTTCTCTGGGGCACGGACGGCCAATGGTGTTATTATTCCCTTTTTCTTCGTGGAAGTTTTCGGCAAGCCATTCCTGATTGCCAATGATGCACGTTTTATATTGGCACTGCCTGCGTTCTTGCTTATAAAGGAAGCTCGACTGCTTATAACATATTTCTAAAATTTTATCGGAAACATTTTTGCGAATCAAAGGCTTATGCTCTACGATGACAGACATCTGCATGACACGCGTAAGCCACGAGATAATCTCTTTTGCAAAATTTTCGGGCAAATCAAAGCCTGTCAATTCGTCCAAGCACAAATCGACCATCTGCTGCTGTTCCATTGGCGATTTGCTCAAAACAGAATAGAGCTTTTGAGGAACGTTTTTGATACTCGCCACAAAGAGTTTATCGCGGACGATATCGAACGGAGGTTGTAGAGTCATCAGGGACTTTGCAAACTGAGGCGTATTTTCTTTGCTGAATATTTCTAAGCCGCCAAAATCATCGACAATCTTTTTCAGTTCGGCTTCGACAGTGCCGGGTTCAATCGGGGAAACGATTTTAGGAAGGAACGAACCGCAATAGGGGCACGCCACAAAATCTTTCAGCACGGATTCGTCGAAATCTAATTTTCTACCACATTTTTTGCAAATCATATTAGCCTTTTTACACAATCGCGAGATTCAATTTTACACTGAATGTAATAATTTTTCAGACAATCAGCCTATACCGACCATTGCCAAAAGTGTTTTTTTGCCGTTTTCCGCATATAGCCTACAATAGGATTGCACATTTTTTTGTTTTATGGATTCAAAAGCTTTTCTATATTTGGTGCCAAACAATCTGGAGTGAGAAATGTCATTCGTTCAAGAATTAAAAAACAAAATTTTAAATGACGGTTACGAAACGACACGCGAAGACGCGATTAAACTTTTAAGTGCTGACCTCGACGAACTCACGAAAGCAGCTGATGAACTTCGTGAAAAATTTTTCGGCAACGATTTTGACTTTTGTGCCATCGTGAACGCACGTAGCGGACGCTGCTCCGAGAACTGCAAATACTGCGCCCAGAGCAGCTACTATCACACGGGTGCTCCAGAATACAAACTTTTGTCCGAAGAAGAAATTCTCGAAGATGCCAAGAAAAAAGAAGCCGCAGGCATCCCCCGCTATTCCATTGTCACTTCGGGACGCACGCTCAGCAATGCGGACGTAGAACAAATTAGCAGCACGATTCGTCGAATCAAAAAAGAGACAAAGCTTTCTGTTTGTCTTTCGGCGGGTCTATTGAAACGCGAACAATTCGACAAGCTCAAAGAAGCGGGCCTCACGCGTTTCCATAACAACTTGGAAACTTACCGTCGTCATTTCCCTGATGTTTGCACCACGCACACTTACGATGACAAAATTGCAGCTTTGCAAAACGCGCTTGCCGCGGGTCTCGATATTTGCAGCGGCGGCATCATGGGTCTTGGCGAAACGATGGAAGACCGTATCGACATGTGCATTGATTTGCGTAAGCTTGGTGTCAAATCCACGCCGATTAATGTTCTCAACGCGATTCCGGGAACTCCGTTCGAAAAACTCACGCCGCTTACAAACGACGAATTTTGTCGCATCGTGGCGATTTACCGATTCATCAACCCGCATGCATTCTTGCGACTCGCTGGCGGACGCGGCGTTCTTGGCGACAACGGCAAAAAAGCGTTCAAGAGCGGAGCGAACGCGACCATCACCGACGATATGCTCACGACATCGAGCGTCCAAAGCGAGAGCGACTTTAAGATGATTAAAGAACTCGGATTCTGCCCGCACGGATTTTTAGACTAAATATTTTTCTCCAAAGCCATAATTAATTAAATTTGAATTGATGGCTTTTGGAAGTCGCATAATCATGGGAATTGTTTTCACATGCAGTTTGGGAATGCTCTCGAACTGCGCTTTTCCTGTACGCCCTGGATACGACCGCAAGAGCGGTTCATACAAACGTTACAGAGTTGCAAAGCAAGCTCCCGTCGTAGCCGACACAGCCACGATAAGCCCACAAGACGAGCTGGCAAAAGAAGAAAAACTTGCAGCCACAGGCACAACGGGCGCAGATACCGCAAGCACCACGGACTCGACGAAAAAGGACGTGCAGGATTCTACGGCGAAAAACGAAGCTCAAGCAGCAGCAACTATTGCATTGCGAGATTCGAGCGAGCAAAAGCAAGACAGCGTAGCCAAAAAAATTGCAGACAGCACGGCAACAAAAACGCCTGCAAAAAAAGCGGAAAAGACTATCCCCAAAGCAAAAAAAGCTGTTGCAGCAAAGCCCACGAATCTTGAAAAATACGCCAAGGAATGGCTCGGGGCAAAGTACGTTTACGGGGCGGCAAGCAAACGCAAGACAGACTGTTCGGGCTACGTGATGCAAGTTTACAAAGGTTTTTACGGGATTGCACTTGACCACAGCGCGCAACACATGTTTGACGACGGTCGAGGCTATTCAATCAAGCGGAAAAAATTGCAAGAAGGTGACCTTGTATTTTTCGGGAACTTCTGGAAAATCAGTCACGTTGGAATTTATTTAAAAGGGGACAGGTTCATCCACGCAAGCACTAGCGACGGCGTGATAATTTCCCCAATGGACGATAAATACTGGGCGTCGAAATACAAAGGCGCAAGGCGGTTCAAATGAGGTTCGGCCTAGAGGATTGAGGCATGAGGTCGCTCCCGATGGTCGCTTTGAGCTATGAGCATAGTCCCATCCTCCTAACCTCTTTTTTTCTTTTTATATTTCGCACTATGAAAAAGATTGCATTTCAAGGCCGCCGCGGGGCCTATAGCGAAAGTGCCGCATACCACCTTTTCGGAAACAACATCGAAGTCGTTCCGATGGATACGTTCGAGCAAATTTTCCAAGGCATTGAAACCGGCGTGATCGATGGCGGAGCGATCCCTATCGAAAATTCTACAGCTGGCTCCATTTACGACAACTACGATTTACTTTATAAGTGGCGTCACCCGATTGTCGCCGAAGTCAAGTTGCAAATCGAGCACACGCTTTGCGCGTTGCCGGGAACAAAGCTCGAAGACCTCCGCGAAGTGCTGAGCCACCCGCAGGGACTTGCGCAGTGCAGCCGATTCTTTGGGCAACATCCGAACATCAAGAGCGTCGCGTTTTACGACACGGCCGGAAGCGCCGAAGAAATTGCGAAACGTGGAGACAAGCATGTTGGAGCCATCGCCAGCGCATACGCGGCAAAATTTTACGGACTCGACATTCTCAAGCAAGGGCTCGAAAACTTGCCGGGCGTGAACTTCACGCGCTTTTACGCCATCCAGAAAGCGGCCATCGAACTGCCGGATTTTTCGTCTGAACAGGCGGCAGACATCAAGACAACGCTTTTGTTTATGCTGAGCGATTCGGGAAAATCAGGTGCACTGTACGAAGCGCTCGGTTGCTTTGCCAAACGCAACTTGAACCTCACGCGAATCGAAAGCCGACCGCACCCCGACCGTCCGTGGGAATACATTTTCCACCTTTCGTTCGAGGGGAATCCGAAAGACCCGAACGTGGTGGACGCGCTCAAGGAATTGCAGCAATACACGGACTTTATCTATAGACTCGGAAGCTTCCACAAAGGAAAAACGGAGCGATTGAGCTTTTGAGCAATGAGGTCGCTCGCAAGCTTGCTTTGAGCAATGAGCTGTGAGCAATGAGTCCCCTCTAGTAACTAGTAACTTTTAACTATAAACTTGCCGAAGGCAAACCTATGACCTACACACGTACTGACAGAAAACCTGAAGAATATCGCAATCTCAA
>CAMZGI010000102.1 GCA_947306305.1 uncultured Fibrobacter sp. | reverse complement strand
TCTCGAAAGTCGATTCAGAAACAATTTCATCGACTTTCGCTATTGACGATGATTTCCGCTTACTCATTTTTCTTATCCTATCCGCCTACAAGCAAAAAAAAAGGCGGTGCTAAAACAATTCTGTCTCCAATATAGGTTCTTGGAATGTCAAATCGTGACATTTTATATTTTTTTTCGCATTGCTCAAGTCCCAACAGTTCGGTTCGAAGGTCCCTGTGCCTGCCGAAGGGCCGCAATGCCCCGTTTTACAGCCCTTTGGTACTTTCCTTCACTTTTCGTCTAGCGAATAAATTGTTGTCTGCTTATACTTTGAAAGGGTATTGTGCAAAATTTGCACATTACTTTTTTCGTCAAGTTCCCACGCTTTTTTAGGGCAATTGACTCTCTGTTTGAATGCTTTTTTACAATGATTTACAAAGAGAGTGAGGATTTGGTTGCTTTAAATTTTGAGAATTCCGTCACTTGCAATTTGTTCCATGGGGGAGTGGTATGTGCAAAATTTGCACATACCACTTTTGAAGTTTTTCCTCGGCTCATAAAAAGCCCCTATAAGATTTACTCCTTGAATATCCCTTTATGTATGCGGTTTCGCTAGTGTTTTGGCTGTGAAAAAATCAGAAATATTGGATTTTTCCTGAGTCTTGGACCTTTTTTATTTTGAGAACTTCGTTCTTTCTGAAATGAAAGGTAATTTGCATTTTTGCAAATTGCAAATTCGAACAAAACGGTTAAGTTTTTTAGTCTCGATGCCATCATATCGGTCGGTTATCGAGTAAAATCTTATCAGGGAACGCAAAGAGCTGTTTTTTCGTCTATTATTTTTTCCAAGTTTTTGTATTTTTTGTAAAACTTAATTTTTGAGGAATTGTTATGAGGGGTATTTCCTCCCGCACATTTTGTTATTTTCGCGTAATCAAGGGCCTTGTCCCTGTTCTTTTGTTTACTTTTCTCGTCGCATGCAATGATGACGGTGGTAATCCCGTAGCTCAGCCTAATGCGGACGAATCTTCGTCGAGTGAATCCTCGCTGTTAAGCAACAGTTCTTCTTCCGCCATTCAGTCTTCAAGTAGTAGTGCTGTTGCGGACTTTGTGGACCCTTCTACTGTAATTAAAGGGACTATGACCGACTCTCGTGATGGTCATACATACAAAACCGTGACCATCGGTACTCAGACTTGGATGGCCGAAAACCTGAATTTCGAAACTGCGAACAGCTTCTGCTATAACGATTCTCTCGAATATTGCGCAATATATGGTCGCCTTTACACTTGGAGTGCTGCGATGGACAGCGCTGCCGTATGGTCGACAGACGGCAAGGATTGCGGCTATAAAAAGAATTGTTCAACATATCCTCCTGCATTAAAGACGCGAGGAATATGTCCCGAGGGGTGGCTTTTGCCGGATGAGTGGGCGTGGGAACAATTATATAAGGCTATAGGCCGTGATCGTTATGCTGCAGCAGATATACTGAAGTCTGCAAGTGGATGGCGCGATGATGGCAACGGCACGGATGATTATTCCTTTGCCATGTTGCCAAGTGGCATTTGGGTAGAAGGTGCTGATTCTAGTTACAGTGAGTTTGAAAGTTTAGGCGCCAAAGCGTACTTCTGGTTACCGAGTGCCCAAAGTCTTTATGTCGCGGACCTAGTGTTGGTGCAAACCCAGTCTCCTAGAATGTTCACGAATTTTGTATCAAAGAATTGTGCTTTAGCGGTTCGTTGCATCAAAGCCGAATAAGGCGAAATCTGTTATTTGAATGTCGAAGATTATTTGAAGGGGCTGCGAAACAACTAACAGTGCCCCCCCCCTTTCGTTTCTCATAGCTCACGGCTCACCCCTCATTCCTCTCTAACTTACACTCCGTGTTCCACCTCTTACGGAGCTTGTAAATGACCTACATTTTGTGTAAAAAATGACGTTACGGCACGTTTTTTGCATGTATTGCGAATTTTTCCTTTTGTCGCCTTTTTTTGTCGTTTTATCCGTCTTTTGCGTAGGTAAATAATATTTTCGCAAATTTTTCTCGAAAATCTTGTCTTTTTCTTTTTTTTGCTAGTATATTCTTTTCTGTGTTTAATGAAAATGCCCTAATTATGGGTGTTTTTGCTTAATTTGGAGATTTAAATGGCAGAAGATTTGCAAGCTCTTATGGAACGCATCCAAAAGGATGCTGTCGATAAAGCAGAACTCGAAGCAACAGCAATTATTTCAAAGGCAAAGGACAAGGCTCTCGAAATTGTGAATGCCGCCGAAGAAGAGGCAAAGGCAAAGCTCGAACAAGCCGACAAGGATGCTCTCGCATTTACGGAACGCAGCGAACGCACCTTGGAACAGTCCGCACGTGATTTGCTCCTTTCAGTGGGCAAGAATCTCGAAAAAATGATTCTCGATCTTCTCAGCCTTCAAATTGAAAAATCCCTTGACGAAGCAACCGTAAAGAACATGCTCTTGACGATTGCAAAGAGCTACAGCTCCGATATCGAAGTCGATTTCTCCGAAGCCGATACGCAAAAGCTCACGAGCTTTGTGATGGGCGAATTTGCGAAGCAGCTCAAGGCTGGCGTAAAGGTCGAAAGCGACAAGGGTGTCAAGTTTGGTTTCCGCGTAAAGCTCGACGGTGGCAAGATCAGCCACGAATTTACCGAAGAAGCTATGGCGGATTCTCTTTCCGCTTTGCTCAGACCGCAACTTTCTAAGATTGTAAACAAGGCCGCCCAGGGCAAGTAAGGCGGTTCAATGAGCAGTCCAGCATATTTGATGGCATCGCTTCCGATGCTGCAACTGGGCGACGTTCCGCCCCTTAGCATGGCCGAGTTCCGTGGTCGTTGCGAAGGTGTGCTGGATGCCCCAGAACTTGAAGCTCTCGACGCTCTGCTTGCAGGCGAAGAGAACGATGATGAATTTGTCAGGGAATACCAGTCCCGCGAAACCCAGATGAGAAACGTATCGGGTAGGCTCCGCGCTCAGGCTTGGGGCCCAGAAGTGCGTTTTGCAGACCGTTCGTTCTCGGGTTACGATGTCACTTTTGCAAAGATGATCCAAGACGCGTTCATGAAGACGAATCCGATGGAAAAGGAACAGGATATCGACCGTGCGCGTATTTGGCTTGTCGATAACCTCGCCGGTGTGGGCGAGGGGACGGTCAAGCACGTCTATGCCTACGCAATCAAGCTTAGGATTTGCGAGCGTTGGGCCCGCATGAACGAGATTGCAGGTGACAAAGCCGTCATCAATGTTATTAATGCTAACGATCCTGCATATAAGCAGGAATGATTGGAGGTCCATTTTCAATGGCTAGTATCGGAAAAATAACCGGCGTTAACGGAAACCTGATCCGTGTAAAGTTCGAAAGCGCCGTTTCCCAGAACGAAGTGGCTTACGCAAAGCTGATTTCGAAGAACAAAGAAGGTAAGGCTGAAATCATTCCCCTCAAGAGCGAAGTGATTCGTATCCGTGGTGATTATGCTGAACTCCAGGTATTCGAAGATACGACTGGCCTTAAGGCTGGCGACGAAGTCGAATTTACTGGCGAACTTCTTTCTGTTGAACTTGGTCCTGGTCTCCTTACACAAGTTTTTGACGGTCTTCAGAACCCGCTCCCGAAGCTCGCCGACGAATGCGGCTTCTTCTTGCAGCGTGGCAAGTATTTGAAGGCTCTCCCGCGTGATGTGAAGTGGGCTTTTACTCCGGTCGCTAAGGCTGGCGACGTTGTCGTGGCTGGCGATACCATCGGTACTGTTCCCGAAGGCGTTTTCTCGCACCGCATCATGGTGCCGTTCAAGCTCCTAGGCAAGTGGACTGTCGATTATATCACTACTGCTGGCGACCGCACTGTAGAAGAGGTTGTTGCAAAGCTCAAGAACGACAAGGGCGAAAAGGTCGATGTGTCCATGGTGCAGACATGGCCGGTCAAGATGCCTATCAAGGCTTACGAAGAACGCCTCCGTCCGTCCAAGCCTTTGACCATGCAGCAGCGCATTATCGATACGTTCTTCCCTGTGATGCAGGGCGGCACGTTCTGTACGCCGGGCCCGTTCGGCGCCGGCAAGACCGTGCTCCAGCAGCTCATGAGCCGCTATGCCGACGTGGATATCGTGATTTTGGCCGCTTGCGGTGAACGTGCAGGTGAAGTGGTGGAAACCCTTCGCGAATTCCCGGAATTGATTGACCCGCGTACGGGCAAGTCCTTGATGGAACGTACGCTTATCATTTGTAACACGTCCTCGATGCCGGTGGCTGCTCGTGAAGCTTCTGTTTATACGGGCGTGACGCTCGCGGAATACTACCGCCAGATGGGTCTCAACGTGCTCCTCCTCGCTGACTCGACATCTCGTTGGGCTCAGGCTCTGCGTGAAATGAGCGGCCGCTTGGAAGAAATTCCGGGCGAAGAAGCATTCCCGGCTTACCTTGAATCTGTGATCGCGTCGTTCTACGAACGCGGCGGCGTTGTCCGCCTCAAGGACGGTTCGACCGGCTCCGTGACGATTTGCGGATCTGTCTCTCCGGCAGGTGGTAACTTCGAAGAACCGGTGACGCAGGCTACCTTGAAGGTGGTGGGCGCATTCCTCGGCCTTTCTCGTGAACGTTCCGACCAGCGCCGTTTCCCGGCTATCCATCCGCTCGATTCTTGGTCCAAGTACGAAGGCATTATTGATACCAAGAAGGTTGCTCAAGCTCGCAGCATTCTCGCAAACGGCGTGGATGTGAACAACATGATGAAGGTGGTGGGCGAAGAAGGAACTTCGATCGACGACTTCGTAGTTTATCTTAAATCCGAATACCTCGATGCCGTTTATCTGCAGCAGGACGCTTATAACGAGATTGATGCCGCTTGCTCCGCAGAACGTCAAAAGTACGTGTTCGACAAGATTTACACCATCCTTTTGACTCCGATGAAGTTTGCCGAAAAGGATGTCGCTCGTACATTCTTCCTCAAGCTTACGCAGGCTACCAAGGACTGGAACCGCGTGGCATTCGATTCTCAGGAATTTAAGGACCTTGAGTCCAGTATCTTTGCTTCCGTGAAGGAGGTTTCTGCTAATGCATAATGTTGCTTACCATCGTATTGAACGCATTGCTGGTTCTGTGATTACCCTTCGTGCCGAAGGCGTTGCAAACCAGGAACTCGCTCAGGTGACAAGTTCTTTTGGTACATCTCTTGCTCGCGTGATTCGCATTGACGGCGACCTTGTCGATTTGCAGGTGTTCGCTGGCGCTCGCGGTATTTCGACCGATTCCGAAGTTCGCTTCCTTGGCGAACCGATGAAGGTTCCGTATAGCGAAGCTTTGCTTGGCCGCGTGTTTAACGGTGCTGGCAAGCCGCGTGATAATGGCCCGGAAGTCGATGGCGAACGCATCACGATTGGCGGTCCGTCCGTGAACCCCGCTAAACGTATTATCCCGAAGACGATGGTGCGTACGGGTATTCCGATGATTGACGTGTTCAACACGCTCGTCGTTTCGCAGAAGCTCCCGATTTTCTCTATCGCTGGTGAACCGTACAACGAACTTTTGGCACGTATTGCTTTGCAGGCCGAAGTTGACGTGATTATCCTCGGCGGTATGGGCCTTAAGCACGATGACTACCTCTACCTCAAGGATTACCTCGAAAAGAACGGCGCTCTTTCCCGCACGGTGATGTTTATGCACACGGCTTCTGACCCGATTGTGGAATGCTTGCTTGTGCCAGATGCTTCTTTGGCTGTTGCTGAAAAGTTTGCAACTGAAGGCAAGAACGTGCTCGTGCTCCTCACGGATATGACGAACTTTGCCGACGCCATGAAGGAAATTGCAATTACGATGGAACAGATTCCGTCGAACCGTGGTTATCCTGGCGACCTTTACTCTCAGCTTGCCAGCCGTTACGAAAAGGCTGTGGACTTCGAAGGTTCGGGCTCCATTACGATTTTGGCCGTGACCACCATGCCGGGCGACGACGTGACGCACCCGGTTCCGGACAACACGGGTTATATTACTGAAGGTCAGTTCTACTTGCGCAAGGGACGTATCGAACCGTTCGGTTCTTTGAGCCGCTTGAAACAGCAAGTGAACGGAAAAACTCGTAGCGACCACCGTACCATCATGAACACCATGATTCAGTTGTACGCAAGCTACAAGGAAACCTTGGAAAAGCAGTCCATGGGCTTCAACATGAGCAACTGGGACCAGAAGCTCTTGAAGTATGGTATCCGCTTCGAAAAGGAAATGATGGACCTTTCTGTGAACATTCCTCTTGAAAAGGCTTTGGACCTTGGCTGGGAAATTCTTGCCGACTGCTTCACTCCTGAAGAAACCGGTATCCCGACTAAGATGATCAACCAGTACTGGCCGAAGAAGTGGTAGTATGGCTAAGGTCAAGTTAACTAAAAACGCCCTCAAGGCGGAACGCGACGCATTGAAGCGCTTCCAGCGCTATCTGCCGACGTTGCTGTTGAAAAAGCAGCAGCTGCAGATGGAAATGCGCACGCTCCAGGAGAAGGTGATGGCGAAACGCGAAGAAGAGGACAAGCTCCGCAAGAGCATGGCTTCGTGGATTTCGTTATTTGCCGAACCCATTGAGTGGAATCGCTACCTCTCGGTGAAGAGTGTCGAGCAAGGCGAAGGAAACATCGCCGGTGTTCGCATCCCGACGTTTAGCGGCGTAGAATTCAACGTGAACATTCCGGATTTTTGGACAACCCCGGTGTGGCTCGATGACGGTATCCGCAGCTTGCAGGGCCTAATTTCACTGCGTCTTGAACGTCGTGTCCTCGAAAAACAGTATGAACTTTTGTCGAACGAACTTCGCACGACAAGTCAGCGCGTGAACTTGTTCGAAAAGGTTAAGATTCCCGAATCCAAGGATAACATCCGCAAAATCAATATCTTCTTGGGTGACCAGCAGACAAGTGGCGTGGCACGTAGTAAGCTTGCTAAAGGCAAGGCTACGGCGAAGGCTCTTGCGCTTGATGCCCAGAGTAAGGAGGTTGCCGCATGATTACTCCTATGAAGAAGGTGACCATTCTTACGCTTGCAAGCCATAAAGAAGAAACTTTGAAGGCTTTGCGCGAGATGGAAATTATTCATTTGACTCCGTTGCAAAGTGCAGTGGGCGTGTCTGTCAATGGCGCCAAGGGTGCCGTGGCACGCGTGCAAAAGGCAATGGAAGTGATTCCTGACAAACTCCGCAAAGGTGTAACGCCAGCCGAAAAAGGCGCGAACGGCGTGACGCTCGTCGAAGAAATCCAGACGCTCTTGACGGATAAGAAAAATGCCGAAATCAAGTTGGAACAAGCTAAAGAAGAGCTTGAAAAGCTTGGCGCATTTGGAAATCTCGATCCAAGGACGGTCAAGGAACTTGCTGCAAAGGGAATCTTTGTGCGTCTTTACCTTGTCGATGCTTCGAAAGTTCCTTTTGAAGTTGAAGACAAGAATGCCTACAAGCATGTCTTTGGCAAGGATGACAACGGCTCTTACGTGGCTGTCTTTAACAAGGGCGAAGCTCCTGCTAAGGTGACGGGCGCGTTTGCCGAAATCCCGATGCCTCTCAAGTCGCTCGAAGAATATCGAATGATCGAAGAGGAGTCGAAGACAACGATTACCGTTGTGGATGAACGTTTTGCCCAGCTTGCTTCTGTGAAGGACGAACTCGAAGATCGTCTTGCCGAAGTGACCGACCGTTACAATTTGGTCGAAGCTTCTGCGGGTATGCTCCAGAACAAAGAAATTGCAGCCCTTCAGGGATTCTGCCCAGCTCCTCGCGTTGCCGAAATCAATGCGGCTGCTAAGGCGAACGGTTGGGGAGTCCGCGTCGAAGATCCGACGGACGAAGACAATATCCCGACGCTCCTTGGCTACAGCAAGCTTTCGCGTCCGATGAAGTGCCTGTACGACATTATCGGAATTTCGCCGGGCTACAACGAAGTTGACGTGAGCTCTGTGTTCCTCTGCTTCTTTAGCATCTTCTTTGCGATGATCGTGGGCGATACGGCTTATGGCCTATTGTTCCTCGGACTTGCTCTCTTTGCAAGGTCGAAGATGCCGAACGCTAGCAGCGCGGGCTTCCACTTTGTCTATTTGATGAGTATTGCGACTATCGTGTGGGGCGTCATCAATGCAAGCTTCCTCGGGCTTACTCCGGAACTTGCTGGGTGGAGCTACTACCTCGATATTGCGAACTATAACTTTATCCCGGAAGGTGTCCGTAACGCGCTCTACTGGATTCGTAGCAGCGCCCCGACGGATCCGACCCGCTTCGAGGCCTACAAGCAGTTCTGCGAGACGTTCACGT
>CAMZGI010000101.1 GCA_947306305.1 uncultured Fibrobacter sp. | reverse complement strand
TGAACTTGGGCGCGTACAAACTTGTGGGGTGGAACTGCATGAATTCGATGTCTTGAAGGGCGGCCCCTGCGCGGGCTGCGATCGCCATGCCGTCGCCGCAGCTGTCGGGCGGGCAGACGGTGTACTGCCAAATGCGGCCAGCTCCGCCGGTCGAAAGGATGGTCGCTTTAGCGATGATGCTTTCGACTTCGCCAGTCTTCTGGTGAATGACTTTTGCGCCGATGCAACGCTTGGCCTTGCCTTCGCCTTCGCAAATCAAATCCTTGATGTAGCAGTTTTCAAGGTAGTCGATATTCTTTTGTTCGTGAAGCTTGCAGAGGAGGGCTCGCATGATTTCTTTGCCCGTGAGGTCTGCTGCATGCAAAATGCGGTGGTGGCTGTGCCCGCCTTCGAGGTGGAGGTCAAATTGCGTTTTGTCCTCGGGGGATGGTGTGAACTGCACACCCCACTTGACGAGCTGCTTGATGGTGGCAGGACCGCTCTTGGTCAAAATGTTGACGGGTTCTTTTTTGCAAAGCCCAGCGCCTGCTTCGAGCGTATCTGCAATGTGGAATTCAAACTTGTCCGTCTTTTCGGTAACGGTCGCGATACCGCCCTGGGCGTAGTTTGACGAGCCGTCCGGCTTTGCTCCTTTGGTCAAGATAACTACGCGAAAACCTTTTTCTGCTGCATGGAGGGCGGCGCTTAATCCAGAAATGCCCGCACCCAAAACCAAAATATCGTACATGATAAACTCCAAAGGAATTGATATTTGTATGTCCCATAAATAGAAAAAATAGGGATTTTCGGCATTATATTTGCCCCTAATTGCGATAAAATAAAATGCAAATATTTTTTTTTGCTATTTTTCGCCTTGACAAAATTTTAATGGAGTTGTCCCTATGTTAACGTGGATTAATGAAAAAGCCAAGTGGGTAATTGTGATCTTTGCGGCAGGTATCGCCATCGGTCTTTTGGCCATGGACCGTGTTCCGAACCAAGGACATAGCTATCCGATTGGCGTCATCAATGACACAAAGATTTCTTACGCTGATTTTGACGCTCGTGTAAAAATGATCGTGCAGAACCAGTATCAGAACCAGCACTTGGAAGACGAGCAGTACTCCCAGCTCCGCAACCAGGTGTTCTCGAGCTTTGTTCGCCAGGCTCTCTTTGCCGAACAGTACGAAAAGGCCGAACTTAGAGCCTCGGTTGCAGAACTCAAGAGCGAGTTCAAGCGCAATTCCGACGGTGTCCGCGCCCGCTTGGTTCAAGAAGCTCAGGCTCGCCTTTACGCTATCCAGCAGCAGGCTTCTTCTCAGGAAGACCTGATCCAGCGTTCTCAGGCCTACATCGCCTCTCTCCCGAAGTTCCTCACGGATACGACGTTCGACAAGGCTGCTTATGACGCTTGGATTGAAACTCCGGAAGCATACAAGTGGAATGCCATGTTGATGATCGAAGACGACATGAAGAACAACACCATTCCTGCTCGCCAACTCCAAACTCTGGTCGGCGCCTCCATTCATCCGACCGCTCTCGAAGCCAAGTGGAGTGTTGAACGCCGCATGACGGACTACGAACTGCAAGTGGCGGTTGCCCCGAGCTCTAACTTTGTTGTAGATTCCAACTCCGTCGATAGCGTGATGGTTGCAGCCTACTTCAAGGCTCACATGGACAGCTTCTTTGTTCAGAAGGACGTGGCTCAGTTCCAGTACGTTTCTCTCCCGGTCGAAGCAACTTCTGCTGACGACGCAAGCATCCGCGAATATGCAATGACGCTTTACTACCAGCTTACCGATTCTTCTTCGACGACGACTTTCGAAGACATGGCTCGCGTTTCTTCTGAAGATCCGGGCAGCGCCGAAAAGGGTGGCGTTTTGAGCGAAGATTTCGTTGGTCGTGGCACTTATGTGAAGCCGTTTGAAGATGCCGCTTTCGCTCTTGACTCTGGCAAGATTTCTGAACCGGTCCGTTCTCAGTTCGGTTACCACATCATCAAGTCTTACGGCAACGTGAAGAATGCTAAGGGCGAAGTTGAAAAGGTGAAGGTCGGTCACATCCTCCTCACGGTCACGGCTTCTTCTAATACTATTGATAGCCTCGAAAAGATTCTCACCAACATCAAGAAGGATGTCGATGCAGGTTCTGTTCTCGAGACGGAAGCTAAGGCTCGCGGTCTCGAAGTCAAGACTTCTGAATGGGTTTCTCGCGATGCTAACATTGCCGCTCTCGGTTACATCAAGGGCCTTACTTCTTTCGGTTGGCCGAACGAAAACCTCCCGGACGAAGACAGCGATATTTCTAACGTTCTTAGAAACAACAAGTTTGTCGCTATCGCCAAGAAGGTCGGTTCTTACAAGGCTGGCGAACGTAGTCTCCCGCTCTACTACAGCGAAATCAAGGAAACGCTCCTCAAGCAGAAATCTGCAAAGGCTGCTGAACTTTACTTGAATTCTGTCGCTGCTCAGGTGAAGGCTTGGAATCCGGCTGATTCTACCGCTAAGATTGAAAAGGTCGAACTCGAATCCAAGAACGCTTCTGTTGACGGCTTTGTTCCGGGCTTTGGCTACGGCAATCCTCAGCTTGCTCGCGTTGTGGGCAAGGCTAAGGTCGGCGAATGGACTGCTCCGGTTGTTGCCGAGAATGGCGCCGTGATGCTCAAGGTCGTTTCTAAGAAGGTTCCGAAGGTTGAAGAAGTTGAAGAAGCTATCAAGCAGGATGTGGACAACACCAACCGCTTTGCTGCGATGACTGTGTTCAACGATTACGTCACGACTCTCGAAGCCTCCACGCCGGTCAAGAGCAACCTCGACCTTTATTATAGGGACTAGTTGGTAGAATTTAGAGCTTAGAACTTAGAGTGTCATCCTGAGCGGAAGGCTAAGCCTGTAGTCGAAGGATCTCTAGGTTCTAACGATCGCGGCAAACCAGTCTTGCACGAAGTGCAATGACGGGCCGGAACGTCATGGCGGACCTAGATCCGCCATCTAAGTTCAAACTAACAAAAAGAGTTGACGGCTTTAGCGAAATTTGCTATAATGTGCCGCGCTTGCCCCCATCGTCTAGTGGCCTAGGACTCGGGATTCTCATTCCCGCAACAGCGGTTCGAGTCCGCTTGGGGGTATAAAAACGTCCAACCTTTGGTTGGACGTTTTTTTTTTCGAGTATTGCTCTTTTCGTCATCTTCGCGAAGGCGAAGATCTAGATGTCCGCTTTTGCGGACATGACGAGAGGGGTGTGCAAAAACGATGATAAAACACTATGTTTTTGCTTTTTTGGAATAAATTAATTATTTTGTCTTCATGATGCGATTGCTAACAATTTCTCTATTGATTGCTTTTTCTGCTTCTCAGTCACTTGCGATTGTGAACCCGATGCCGGACCTTGTGGACTCGCGAGACAAGCAGAAGTACAAAACCGTGCAAATTGGCGAACAACGCTGGATGGCGGAAAACTTGCGGTACAAGCTGAAGGGCTCCCATTGCTATAAAAAGAACGAGACGATATGCAAACAGCTCGGTCGGCTTTATTCGTGGGCATCTTCGAGGATGCTGGTCGATTACTACAACAGCGCGGTAGCGAAGGAAGCTGTGACGATGGTTCACGACATTTGCCCCAAGGGCTGGCGTGTGCCTACGAACAAGGACTGGAAAAAGCTCAAGTACTATGTGACTAAGCTGGGCTATAGCGATGGCGCCGGGCTTAGCCTCAAGTCAAAAGAGGGCTGGGATCGCGAACTCAGGCTGCCTGCGGGTTCCGACGAGTTCGGATTCAATGCGTTGCCTGCTGGCGAAATGAACTATGGCGGCGAATTCATGGACTTGGGTGCCTCTACGCAGTTCTGGGCTGCGAACGAGTACGATGCCTATGGGGCTTATTTTTGGCGAATCACGTACGATTCTAGGCTGTTTGAAAAGGTTTATGACGCGAAGGACAATTTCTTCTCCGTGCGTTGCGTTGAAGAACAGTATTACAAGCCGATTGAACCTCCGCCACCGCCAACCGTCGTAAAAGCGGAGAAAGTCAAGGTGCAAAACAAGGAAATCCTCACGATTCATGTGGGCGATCAAGTTTGGATGGCTAAGAATCTTGATGTGGATGCGCCGGGAAGTTTCTGTTACGAAAATAAACCTGAAAATTGCAAGAAAAACGGACGGCTTTACACGTGGAACGCTGCAATGAAACTGCCCGAGGAATTTGCCGGAAAGTCGGCTCGTGATTCGGTGAAGCGGACTCATCGCGGTCTTTGCCCTTACGGCTGGCATGTTCCGAGCATCTACGATTTCGAAAGGCTGAACGCGTACATTAAGGATATTGACGAGGCTGTGGGCGTGGGCACGAACTTGAAAGCTCGCGATGTGTGGCCGGAATCGGACAACTCGCTCCCGGGCGAAAACGGATTCGGGTTTAACGTGATTCCGTCTGGATATATGCCTGCATCGGACATGTTTGCGGGAATGGATTCTTTGACCGGATTCTGGAGCACCGCAGAAAAAGATTCGGCTTCGGCGTTCTTCTGGTCAATCCATTATGACAGCGATGATTTGGCACGTGACAGTACGAACAAGGTTGCAGCTTTCCCTGTGCGTTGCCTGATGGATCCTCCCGGAGTTGACGAAATATACGATAGCACTGCGCTGTATGATTCTCGCGATGAAAACCGCTACAAGACGGTGGAAATCGGTGGCAAGAGATGGATGGCTGAAAACTTGCGTTTTGCCGCTCCGGGAAGTTTCTGCTATGAGGATAAGGATATCCGCTGCCGCAGTTACGGAAGACTTTATCCGTGGCCTGTGGCGATGCGTTTGCCGGCGGATTTCATTACGAATCCCGTGGAAGGTATGATAGCCGTCGAGCATCAAGGCGTTTGCCCTGCGGGCTGGCATGTGCCTTCGCAAAAGGAATGGGACGACATGACGCAAGCTGTGGCGCAGATGCAAAAAGGAAGCGTGGCTGCCGCACTCAAGACACGTGAAGGCTGGGTTCGTGGGGGTGCTCCCATTACCGAAAGTTCGGGGTTCAACGCGATTCCTGCGGGAGTTCGCCTGAATGATGGCGTATTCATGGAACTGGGGACAAGCGCGTATTTTTGGGAAGCCTCTGGCGGCGGCGAAACGGGGGCCGCCTACTGGAACCTCATCAACAGCAAGGACGAAGTGATGCGTGCGGAAGACTTTGAGAATATGGCGCTTTCGTTACGTTGTGTGATGAACGCCGCAAAGTAACTTGATGACAATTTCGTGGATCCGCATACAAATGAAAAAGCCTCGCATTTGCGAGGCTTTCGTATAAAGTCATTTCTCGTTGTTAGCGAGAGCAACCCGATTACTTGAACGTGGTCGTCAAGCGGAATGCGAGACCGATATCGTTGATCTTGTCGCCGCTGTAAGCACTGAGCTGGAGCTTGGACTTGCCAATTTTCCTTGCTGCAGCAATGGTCCATGCCCAGTCATCCATTTTTTTGCCGTTGTCGTGAATAATCTCGCGGTCGCCAATGCGTTCCCATTCGATGTAGAGGGAACTCGATGCGTCTGCTGGGGTGTATTCCATACCGATGTAGAACGGGTTGTATGCTTCGCCCGGCTTCATGTAGCTCTTTTCTGGAGCGACGTAGTTGCGAGCTGTCTTCTTGATCTTTTCGTCTTGCGTGTAGATGTTGGCGTATTCACCGTAAACGCGGAATGCAGGAGAGAACTTGTAGCAGAGGTAGGCTGCAAAACGGTGGGTGAGGTATGCCGTTTTCTGGATGCGGTCGATGGCGTTGCTGCGGTAGGCGAGCTTCAATTCGAGCGGAATGTCGAACTTGAGGTCTTCTTCGATGCGGACATAGCCCGTGTTAGCCTTGTTGTCTCTTGTGGCGAGCATGGCGTTGAACTGCGAAATGCCAGTCTTCCAGCCAAATTCGATAGCGTTGTGCGAGTAGTCGCGCATCCAGAGGCCGCGAGCTGTGAGATCCTTGTCGATGTAAGTACCGAAGTGGGTCGATTGAGACCAGTCCGTCTTCCAGTGACCGATTTTGAGGTTCAGCTTGGTATCGTCGAAACTCCATTTGTAGTTTGCCCAGTAGAGGTCGGCGAGAATCTTGTCGTAGTTCTTGCTCTTTCCGTCGCCATCCTTGATGGTGTTGCCAAATTCAGGAGCGAAAATGCGCAACATGACGAGTCCGTCGAGGTTCTCGCTCTTGTATTGGCCGCCCACGTTGGCACGGATCCAAAGCGAACTGAAGTTGTTGTCGTCGTCGCCATCCATGTGGGTAGCCTGCGTCTGGACATTGCCCTTGAGGCCAAATTCGCCATCGGCGGCGAATGCTGCGGAGAACATTCCTGCTACCAAAAGCGCGCTCGTAATCTTCTTGAAGTTCATAGGATACTCCCTTTAAATCGTCGGCGACAAATTTAGAAATTTTAAGAAATATTCAAAGATTATTTGAAAGTCGCTAGTTCAATTTTTATTTTTGCACGCAAATAATACATCATTTGGAGTACAAGAATGAGAATCATTTCCCGAACCGCGCTTTCGGCTCTTGCGGCGTTTTCTTTTGCCGTAGCCGGAAATTTGGCACCGAACAAGACCCACGCTGTGCTGAACGTGACTTACACGAATAACGAAAGCGTTCCGCATACGAATAAGAAACTCACGTTCGTGGGGCAAAACAAGGGTAAAAAAGTTGTCGTTACGACGGATATATACGGCGAAGCGAGCTTCCATATTCCGCGCGAAGACGTTTATACGATTTTGTGCGAAAGCTTGACCGGCCCGTTCGAATGTGGCGAAACTCCCTACGTGTCGCTCACAGCAAGCTCGGGAAGAATTACGGTCGTCTTTGACGACACTCGCTCGGAACTCACTGGCGTTTTGTTCAAGGCGGGGAGTGCCGAACTCGTCCCGAGTTCTTTGAAAACTCTCAATGCTGCGATTGCTGGGCTTAAGCGTAACCCGAAGGCTTTGATTGAAGTCGAAGGCCACACGAGCAGCGAAGGCGGGCAAGAGCTGAACCAGCAGCTTTCGGAAGACAGAGCGAACAGCGTCCGCAATTACATGATTGAAAACGGAATCGAGCCGGAACGCTTGACCGCCGTGGGCTACGGCCCGAGCCGCCCGAAGGGCGACAACTCCACCGAAGCAGGTCGCCGTGCGAACCGCCGCATTGAACTGCGCATTTTAAATGCCGACGAAGTTAATTTCTAATTTGTTAGAAACTTGCTGAAAAGCTCAAAATTGAAAAAAGCGTGTTTTTTACGTCAAAATTTGAGGTTTTCCTTGAATTTTGACGTAATTTTTTATGTTGTCTGCTGAAATTTGGGCGAAAATAGTGCTGTTGGCAGCCAAATGAGTCCTTAAATAAGGCGAAATCACGAAAAAAGCCCTCTGAAATTATCATCAGAGGTGCTTTTTTATATAAAAATGGTTAATTTATGCGGAATTTTACGTAAAAAGTGGCCCCAAATAGTTTTTTTTGACGTAAATTTTGCCGAAAATCCAGCTTTGGGGCCATCCGAGGTGCTTTAGCGCTTTAAACCGCGCGTATTCCGTCTTCTTCGATGATGATTTTCCCTTCGCGGAAGAGCGTTCCGATGATTTTCTTGAACGTCTTCTTGGACATGCCGAATTCACGGCGGATGGTTTCCGGGTCGCTGTGATCGCCGTAGGGGAGGAATCCGCCTGCTTCTTCGAGCTTCTGCAAAATGGCGTTCGGGCTTTCGCTCTTCATCATGCCTTTGTATCCGACAGGAGTCAAGTTGAGCGTGATTTTTCCGTCGCTGGTGAAACGCTGGATAAATCCAGGCATCGTGTCGCCGATGTAAATGCGTTCCATGCCAGGCGTCATCATGAGGCGGCCCGTGTAGCGGTAATCTACAAGGCAATCGACGTAGTCGGGGGTGACTTCGTAGGCGGCGAGTTCAACACGCTGGCCGATGTGCAAGTCGTTTGTATCAGGGTCGATAAAGCTCTTGATTTTTTCGGTTGCAACAACGCGCCCGCTCTTTTCGTCTTCGAGCACAAAGACCACGCAGCGGTCGCCCTTTTGCAATTCGCCGAGCTGCTGCTTGAAGGGGAGGAATAAATCTTTGTTCAGGCCCCAATCCAAGAATGCACCGAAGCGGTTCACTTCTTTCACCGTGAGCACTGCGAATTCGCCCACCTGGGCGAGCGGCTTGTCGAGCGTGGCGATGGGGCGGTCTTCGGAGTCCGTATAAACGAACACGTCGATGATTTCGCCTTCAACAAGCGTAAACTTGTTGCGGTTGCCGGGGAGGAGCACGCTTCCGCCGGTTTCAAGTTCGAGGTAGT
>CAMZGI010000100.1 GCA_947306305.1 uncultured Fibrobacter sp. | reverse complement strand
GTCATGGCGGACCTGATCCGCCATCTGGGTTCCGACTCGGGGGCCGGAGTGACGGCACAAAAAAAAGCTCGCTTAAGCGAGCTTTTTTTTACGCATAAAAAACCGCTCTTGGCTTAAGCCAAGAGCGGTTGTCTAAATATCGCGAACGAATGAAACTAATGAAAATTAGTTGAATTCGTCATTATATTCATTGACACATTCAATATCTACGACGTTATCAGAGCCAGACAGCAAACTGCATTCGCTTCCCATGCTCAAGACATCCATAGACGGAGCAACGTATTCCTTCTTTTCATTTTCGATTTTGAGATTCATACAAACTCCTCCTTACTTTATAATAACCTTTTTCTTGTTGTTGTAGTAGGTGCCCTTCGTAGTCGGCTTGTGGTCAAGAACGCGGCCCTTCATGTCGAACCAGCGGTTGTCTTCCTTGACAACTTCACCGGTGTAGGTATTCATCTGACCAATGTAGGTCGTTCCCTTACCTTCATCATCAATGAGATAAACACCAATCGTTTCCGGCAATTCTACATCATCAGCAGACTTGTTCAAAGAAGCAAACGAGGCCTTCAAATAAGCACGGAACGGTCTAATAGAAGCACACTTACCGTCCTTGCAAGCAGCCTTCTTGAAATCGCCAATATGAGCATCAGCTTTTTCTACGCCAGCAAAACCGTAAATACCCTTCGGATTAGTGAATTCGATACTTTCATAAGTACCAATGAAATCCCAAACATAAGCATTATCGGGACCATTGTAAAGGCGATGCTTTTCGTTCGTGGTGGTGTTGAGCGTAATATAATTCATATTATCGATAGTACTTACGCCAATGTGAAGGCCTTCAAGGGTTCCTTGTTCAGCAATAGCCAAATAAGGCATATTAGGTTCCATCACACTTTCATAAACCTTTCTAGCCACAATGCAAACATTGTTTTCTTCGCATTTTGCCGTAACATCGACCATTTGGAACAGATCAAGTTTCAACGTCCAAGTAGGAACGCTAAAGGGGAGCATCAAAGTAGAATAAGCTCCAGCTTTGAACGTACGGTTGAAAACAACCGAGTCCACCTTAACGTCTTCAGCGATGACCGGAGTCACCTTGGATTCGTCATCAATAAAAGCAACGGTTTTGGTCCTTGTAACCATAGGACTTCCGCCCCAGTCAGGATTTTCGTGTTCTTCCCAGGTTACTTTTTTGATTGTAATAGCACCGTATGTTGCAAGAACTTCTTCAGTAGCAGCAAAGGAGCTTGCCGCAAAGATAGAAGCAATGGCAATAGGTGCCAGGATTTTTGAACATTTCATGAATTACCCTCCAAATTGGATTCATTGTTTATTGTCAAAAAACTTTTCGAGCCAGCTCTGTTATAGCAAAGAGCTATACCGACACTTCTCACAACAGAAGCGGCATGCTTCAAGAATCTACGGCTTAGACCTTCCGTCATTCTTGCAATCCTTAGCGTATAATAGATATGGGACTTCAAGTGTCTATAATTCCTTTAATAAACAACCACGACACCAAGCACCAAACTGCGTTTCTCAAGTAACTTAATTCTAAGCATCTTAACAAACGCTACGCAAATTTAAAATAAAAGAGTAAGATATCGAAGACCATAAAAGGTTATTTTTTCAGTGACAATTTACTTACATAATTGTTACAAGTAATCTTTTGTTAGCAAAACGGAAAGTTTATTCACGCTACCGCCACTAGTAATAAAAAAAACACATTATGTGGCATAAAAAGAACATATTTCCCATTTTCTGGAACATTTTTCTACCAAAAAAATGTAAAAAAAAGCCCGGCATAGCCGAGCTTCAAATTCAAGGGTCAAAATGTCGCTTAAGCGATTCTTCTACGACCTTTCCTTTTTTTGCGTAACCGTCTGGCTATGACAGCCGGACGCACCATGGTCGCCACGTTCATCGCCGTCCCTATCAAAATCAAGAAACTAGCGCAATACAGCCCCACCCCCGCCTCAATACGGAGCAAGGGGATTCCAAGCATATCGCCCAGATGCGAGAGCTTCATCAATAGCGACCACAGCGAAACCATCGACAAAAGCCCCATGACCGTCGAAGCTAGCGGCACAAACCACGAAAACGCCGCCGCAAGGAAAATCGCCGCAAGAATGCCGTACAAATGGCGGACAGATTCCATTTTCGGGTAGTTCGGCATCTGCGTCTTGAACCGCTCCAAAGTCTTAGGATTTTCCCGCACCATGCGGCGCATCTGGCTTAATGCAGGCTCCTTCACCGTCGCGTCCAGGTCAACCCCCTCCGCAATCTGGTAAAAAGTCGCTTGGGCTATAGGCTTGCTGTCTGATTTCGCCGAACAAGACACATTAGCCAAAGGCATCAACAATGCCAAAAACACGAGCAAATATGGAAGCGCAGTAATCTTCTTGAAAAACTTCATTTCCTTACGGGATTTTCTCTTCATCTGTAATTATTCCTGAATAATTCTATGCAGCGGGAACGCGCAACGGAAGCCAATGTTGTCCGCCCAATAGCGGGGGTCTTCGTCGTCGCGAACGGTCATGTTCAAATTCTTGGGCTTATCCTTCCAAGAACCGCCTTTCAACACCTTGCTTGTCCCCCAATAAGAGCCAGTCGGATTGGAATCTTCAATGGAGAAGGTGATGGTAAAGTAGTTGTCAAGCGTCCATTCGGCCACGTTTCCAGACATATCGTAAAGTCCCCATGCATTCGGAAGCTTGGTAGCCACTTCGTGCGGTCCATAGGCAGAATCCTTTTGTCCCAATTTCAAAGAATTCGAGGCAAAGATAGCATACTTGTTCACGCTGATGGCATCGTCCGAGGTCCAAAGAGCGCCTTCGTTGCTACCGGCACGGCCCGCATATTCCCACTGGGCTTCTGTCGGCAAGTCGCCGCCAAGCACCTTGCAGAAGTACTGGGCGTTATCCCACGTCACGTTCTGGACTGGCTTTTTAGCGCCCTTGAACGCAGACTTGTTCGGAATACGCTTTGTAGAATCCAATGTCGCCATGACCTTCTCGAAAAATTCTTGAGTGACTTCGGTCGTGTGTATTGCAAACGGAGACATCGAGACGACCTTGCCGCGATAACGGAACGAGCCCGAATCTACGACGGCAACGGTTCCACGGGTGGCATGCTCAATAATCTTTTTATTTTCTTCAGACTTAGCTGTATCCGCCATTACTTTGGACGTATCTACAGCGGCGGTCGCAGTTGCGCCCTTCATAGAAGCAAGCCATTCCTCGACTTCAGGTTCGTGCGCCACATACGCAGGCAAAATGAACGAGCCCTTGCCCACGTAGAGCGAATCGCCCATGCGGAATCCCAACTTGTCGTAACGGTAGTTGTAACGCCCGACAAGCTTGCCTTCCCTATACACCCACACGGGCTTGTTGTTCGCAATGAACAAAGTCGAAACAATCGGCGACTTGTTGTCGTTAAGCATCGCGAGGAGGGAATCCATCGAAATTCCTTCAAATGTGCCGACCCATGTCACGTCAACACGGCTGCGTTCCGCGCCAAACACGAACTTCAAATAGTCAATCTTGGTCGAATCCGTCGCGCTCATGAACTTTTCAGAAGATACCGGCCTGATATTCATCTGAACCGGGAGTGCCTGAAGGCTATCGAGCTTTGCATGGAGAGCGTCAAAGACGAGGTTCACGTCAGACAACTTTTTGCCGCGCCAAATTTTTTCGGACTCGCTACGGTAGTAACGGTACTGCGAAACATACTTGCGGTAATCCGAGCTAGAATCATCGATACCCAAGGAATCTGCAAGCTTTATCGGCGGGTAAGCGTTATCAAATTCAGCCATGTTGAGCTGCTGGACGTTCCTATCGACTTCGGCGGAGTACGTGTCGTAAAGAGCTTCCGCTTCTTCGAGCGTCTTTGCCGCCTTGACCTGATCCAAAGTGACCGACATGCCAAACTGCAACTTGGAAACAGAATCCAGAACCGGGAACTGCACATCGAACGTGAGCTGCTCCCCACGCTTGAGTTCCTTAATATCTACATAGGGGTACTTGCCCGGAGCGCTGAACCCGAACATGTAATACCCGGGTTTTACAGGGTAAAGTTCCCTAGAATCCTTGAGCGGAGCGTTAAAGGAGACAATATCCAATTTCTTTTCGTCCGACTTGATATGAATCATGCCCGGATGCGCGCATTCGTTGAGGACTTGCCACTTGCCGTTCTTCATAAACAAGAGCTTTGTCACCCGCGGAGAGTAAATGTAATCGGCGTCAAAGTAGATTTCGGCTTCGTCTTGGAACGCCTTGTACTGGCGGGAAGCATAAAGACGCAGGCCCAAAACCTCGCGCGGACCCAAATGGTTGTCCTTGAGGTTAAATGCATGGAGCTTCATATACTCTTCCGGCTTTGCCTGTCCAGAGAACCACTGGTATTCCTTTACCGACTTTTTAATACGGAGGTAAAGCTGATTCGATTGGAGCGGGAACACTGGTTCCTGCGAAATTGCGACGGTGCTATCGAGCACAATAGCTTTATTAGCAGCATGCTCCAGTAGGCCCCCAACCCTGAAATTCCCCGGTGTCAACTTAAAGTTGCGATCTTCGTCAGCCATCGTAAGTGCTGGAACCAACAGCAAAAGCGGAAGCAATCGAGATAATGTCATAAGCTCTCCTGTCTTTTTAGAAACAATCTTCTTAAAAAAAAATAATTTCTTCTTTTCAAATTAGTTCTAAAAATTTGAGGAATTATTGCCCATTTCGAGCAAATAACCACCATTTGCCCCGCCAACAGGCCCTAATTCGACCTTCCAGTCCGCCAAACGGATGATATCAGGGTGATGTTCTATGACAATAACCGTGTCCCCGCGCGCCGAGAGGCGACGCAAAAGGTTCCACAAAATTTGAATATCCTTCAAATGGAGTCCCGTTGTCGGCTCGTCGAGCAGGTAAACCATCTCGGTCGCCGGACGGCGGCAAAGCTCCGCAGCGAGTTTTAGACGCTGCGATTCGCCACCCGAAAGCGTGGTAACTGGTTGTCCGAGCTTCACATACGGAAGCCCCACATCACGCAGGCATTCGAGCTTTGGCAAAATCTTAGGCTGGTCCTTGAAGAACTCGCAAGCCTCCACCACACGCATGTCGAGCACGTCGGCAATGTTCTTGCCCTTGAACGTGACCGTCAAGGTCTCTTGATTGTAGCGTTTGCCACCGCAAACTTCGCACGGTTCCCAAATATCCGACAAAAAGTGCATTTCGACCGCAACCGCGCCACGGCCTTCGCAAGCGGGGCAACGTCCGCGAGCCAAGTTGTAGCTAAAGCGACCGTAGTCAAAGCCCTTCATCTTGGACTGTTCGAGCTTGGCGAACAGCTTGCGGATATCGTCGAAAACGCCCGTAAAGCTAGCCGGAGTGCTTCGCGGAGTGCCAGAGATCGGGCTTTGATCGACCAGGAGCACTTCGCCGCTCTGCTTTTTGCGTCCACGAGCTTGGAACTGCTTTTTGAGAGCCGGGAAAACTTCATCGACAACAAGCGAACTCTTGCCACTGCCCGAAACGCCGCAAACGACGCTCACCGCTCCCTTCGGGAACTTGACCGCAAGATTTTTCAAGTTGTTCGCTTTGAGATTCTTGAACTCGTAAAATTCGGTATCGTCCGTGATTCGCACGGGGTCTATCTGATTTGCGACAGGTGTCGAATACGTGAGGAACTTGACAGTCTCGCTTCGCGGGAACTGCTGCAACGCATACGGTTTAGAAAGTTCCGAAGGGGTGCCTTCGGCAACGACTTCGCCGCCAAAATCGCCCGCGCCAGGCCCCATGTCGATAATGTGGTCGGCAGCCTGCATCATCTTGAGATCGTGTTCCACGACCACGAGCGTATTGCCGAGGTCGCGCAGGCGGTAAAGCGTATCAAGAAGCTTCGCAGTATCGCTTTCATGGAGACCGACGGTCGGTTCGTCAAGCACATACAGTACGCCTTCGAGTCCGCTGCCGATTTGGCTTGCCAAGCGGATTCGCTGCGATTCGCCACCGCTCAAGGTGTCGCCCGCGCGGTCGAGCCCAATGTAGCCAAGCCCCACGCTAATCAAAAAGTCCAAACGCCCGATGATTTCGCGGAGCAGCGGAGCAGCCACCGTCGTCTTGCTTTGAACCACCGCAGGGGTCGCATTTTCTTCGTTCGCAAAATCGACTTTTGCAAACCAGTCACGAGCTTCGGCAATGCTCATGTGGTTCACGTCCATGATGTTCTTGCCTAAAATGCGGACTGCAAGATATTCCGGCTTGAGGCGTTCGCCATGGCAATCCGGGCATTCTTCGCCATCTTTAAAATGACCAAGACCAAGGCACGTTTCGCAAGCTCCCCAATGCGTGTTAAAGCTAAAGTGCTTGGGATTGAGCACGGAATCCATGTACCAGCCACATTCAGGGCAACCGGGCTTTTCGCTTGCACAGAGCCGTTCTTCGCCATCGCAATCAACGTAAAGGATGCCGTTACCGTCGCGGTAGCCGCGTTCAAATGCTTCGACCAAGCGAGCACGATTTTCTTCTTTAACGACAACAGAATCGACGACGGCCAGCAACTGCTTTTCGCGAATCGGAATTTTGGGGAGCGGAAGCTCCACGAGCTTTTTGCCCAGATAAACTTTGCGGTAGCCCTTTTCGGTCAAAATTTTGGACAACTTCATTTCGTCCTTGATTTCGAACGGAGCAAGCACGGTCACCATTTTATTGAGGTCACGGCTAAACGCAAGCTGCATCAAATCGCCAGCGGCATAAGAGTTCACTGGTTTTCCGCAATGGAGGCAGTGAGCCGTACCTACACGTGCCCAGAGAATGCGGAAGTAGTCGTAAATTTCAGTCAGCGTCGCGACCGTACTGCGAGGGCTCTTGCTTGCACTTTTTTGGTCAATCGCAATCGCAGGTGCAAGCCCCGAAATGGAATCAATGCTGCCGCGGTCAGGGCGGCCCAAGAAGCGTCGTGCATACGTGCTGAGCGTTTCGACAAAGCGGCGTTGCCCTTCGTTAAAAAGCGTATGGAACGCAAGGCTCGACTTGCCCGATCCCGAAACGCCTGTAATCACAGTCAGCTTGTGACGAGGAATCGTCACGTCGATGTTCTTGAGGTTATGCTTGCGGGCTCCGTGAACTTCGATATCGAGCGAGTAATTTTCGCCTTTTTCGTCCGTGCGTTCAAAGTGCTTGTTTTCGCCATGCTTCTTTGCTAGCACAGGAGCGAGGTAACGCCCCGTCTCGCTCTTTTTGCATTTGGCAATTTGCTCCGGCGTACCCGTCGCAATAATGCGACCGCCGTTCACGCCCGCGTCCGGACCAAGGTCAATAATCCAGTCCGCACACTTGATCACGTCGAGGTTGTGCTCAATCACCACCACGCTGTTGCCCAGACTACGCAAGCGGTTCAAGCATTCCAGCAACCGACGGATGTCTTCAAAATGAAGACCCGTCGTCGGTTCGTCGAGCAAGTAAAGCGTCTTGCCCGTACCCGGGCGACGCAGCTCCGACGCAATCTTCACACGCTGCGCTTCGCCACCGCTAAGCGTTGTCGAAGGCTGCCCCAGCGTGAGGTAGCCGAGACCCACTTCGCAAAGGAGCTTGAGCGGTTCTGCAATCTTTGGAATGTCCTTAAAAAATTCAGCAGCTTCGCTGATGCTCATGTCGAGGACTTCGGAAATATTTTTGCCTTTAAAGTAAACTTCGCGAGTCGCTTCGTTAAATCGTTTGCCGTCGCAAACATCGCAAGTCACTTGCACGCTCGGCAAAATGTGCATGTCGATGACTTTCACGCCAGCGCCTTCGCAAGCATCGCAACGACCGCCTTTCACGTTAAAGCTAAAGCGACTCTTCGTGTATCCACGAACCTTGCTTTCTTCCATGCCCGCGAACAAGTCGCGAATGTCGTCCCAAATCTTGGTATAAGTTGCTGGGTTGCTGCGCGGAGTGCGCCCAATCGGAGTCTGGTCGATTTCAATAACTTTGTCTATATACTTCAGACCTTCAAGATGGTCGAACTTTCCGACAGGCTCTTCGGAGTTGTAAAACACGCGAGCAAGTTCACGACGCAAAATCTGGTTGATAAGCGTACTCTTGCCACTGCCCGAAACGCCCGTGACTACGGTAAACGCGCCACCAAGCGGAATTTCTACATCGATGTTTTTTAAGTTGTTCTCACAAGCACCGCAGATTTTTAGTTTAGGCGTATTCGCATCAATCTTCATGCGAGTCGCAGGGATTTCAATCGCCTTGCGACCGCTCAAATACGCACCCGTGAGCGAAGACTTGTTCTTCTCCAGCTCTTCGACTGTGCCAGCCGCCAAAATGCGAC
>CAMZGI010000099.1 GCA_947306305.1 uncultured Fibrobacter sp. | reverse complement strand
ATGTCGTAAATGCGCATGAGTTCCTTGAGCGTTGCGGCGCGGAATGCTGTCCACAACTTGCGGTAGAATGCGTCGCCCTGTTCTAGCTTCGTGAATGCAGCACGTGCTTCGTCTTCGAGACCGGGTTCTTCCTTGGATGCCTTGGAGAAGCTTGCGTAAAGGATGTTGAGTTCCTTCACGGTGAGCGCGTCGAGCGTTGCGTCGTCGGTCGGGAGCTTTTCGCGGAGGTACATCACGATGAGCTTTCCGAATGCGGTGCCCCAGTCGCCGAGGTGGTTGATGCGTTCGACCTTGTAACCAGCAGCCTTGTAAATGCGGGCAAGCGAGTTGCCAATCATAGTAGAGCGCAAGTGATGGAATGCGAGTTCCTTACCGATGTTCGGGGAGCTGTAGTCAATGCAGACAACTTTTCCGTTCGGGGCGGCGTGACCGTATTCCAAACCCTTGGCGGCGATTTCTTCCAACGTTTCTTTGGCGAGGAAGTTGCGGTCGATAAAGAAGTTGAGGTAACCGTTGACGGCTTCGACTTTAGAAAGACCAGCGGGGAGCTTCACCTGCGCGGCGAGTTCTTCGGCGATAATCTTCGGAGCCTTGCGCATCACCTTAGCGAGCGAAAAACAGGGAATAGTGTAGTTTCCGTGGCTCGTATCAGGCGGCACGGATATAAGTTTCAATGCGGCATCTTCGGCAAATGTACCTGTAGCGGCAAGTGCCTTGGCGATTTCTGCATCAAATGAGTTCATTGTCGTCTCCAGACTTCTTGACATTTTCGCGGATAAAGTCGTTTTCGTCGAGGTTCGAAATCTTGCCATCTGCATACAGGCGTTCAAAGGAGATTTCGTTTCTCTTTTCTTCTTCGAACAGGTGAACCATCAGGTCAAGACCTGCATCGAAGATTGCCCAACGCACGCCTTCCTTGTATTCAACACCGACAAGGTGGAGCTTGCGTGCCTTGAACTCCTTGGTGAGTTCGTTCAAAATAGCTTGCATCTGGGCTTCGCTTTCGCATGTGGCGATAAGGAAGTAATCCGCTTCGTTCTTGATTCCGCGGAGGTCGATGAGCTGCACGTTTTGGGCGCGAAGTTCAAAGAGGATTTCTGCACCAAGCTTAACGGCTTCTGAAAGATCTTGGTTTTTAGTTGCTGTCATTGTTTTCTCCCTGGTCGGGTTCTATTATTTGTTGAAAATCTCTTCCGGTATGCACGACGGCATCGACCGTGGCGTTTTTGTTCAATAGCACAAGCACGTTTTTTGTCTTGAGCGTGGCGGCGAGCACCTGAGCCCCTTCCCATTCCGGGTTTCGGAGCACAATGATGGTCTCGTCGTAGTTTTGGAGGCGTTCGTTGTCGATATGGACGACATCAAATCCGTTTTCTCGCAAATAAGAACGCATTTTGACGGCAGCACCCTTCATGCTGCAACTGTTCAGTACTTCGACTTCGCCTTTAATGCGGCGGACTTCGCGAACGACGGGGGCTTGCTTTTGCTCTTCGCAGCCAGCAAAAAGAAATGCCGATAAAACGGGCAAAGTGACCCCGGCGGCAAAAACATGGCGAACTGCTTTAGAGAACTTGTGATACATCCTTCGCCGAAAATGTAGAAAAAAAGCTGAGCTGTGAGGGGTGTGGTTGTTTTGCAACAGTTCCTAGTTTGGAGTTACTTGGGCGACTGCGTCGCAGTTCTGAGTTACTAGAACTTAGAGCTTAGAGCTTAGAACTTTGGTTCCTAAGGTCCCTGAGCTTGTCGAAGGACTGCCAACTGCGGCTTTGCGAGGATAATCGGGCCTCAGAGCGAAGCGACCTCATTGCTCATAGCTCACTGCTATAATGCCAGCGGCTCCGCCGCCTCTCTCGTCTTTGGACAAGTCCCAAATGCTAGGCTCAATCATGCCCAAGCAAGCTTGGTCGCGATATTCGCCTTACGCATTTGTCGTCTATAGGCACGAAGTGCCGTTCTCTCGTCTAAATCACCTGCAATACAGCGGGTTTCTCCACGGGCAATCGTCGTAAAAATAGCGGTGCGGGCCGTAGGCCCTGAACGCGTCGCGTTCGTTGACGTACATGACTCTAAAAGTCAAGTTCTCGCTGGGCTTGTATTCCAATGCGATGTCTGGAATCAGCACATCGACTTTACCCTGACGCACGTCTTCTCTTGCGATGGGCGTTCCAAAGCGGATGTTCGAATACAGCGGCATCCATAGCCCGACGTTTGCGTATAAATGAAGATTAGGCGTGAACTCGTATGCGAAGTGCGCCATAAAGCTTTGCTGGGCGAACGAGCCGAAACTCCCACCGACAAAGCTAACCGAGTACGTGTATGCGACTTTCAATGCGGGGTCGAACGTGTCGTGACGAATTAACCGTTCGGGGTCAAAGTGCTCGCGGTTCCAAGGAATGCCGCTAGAATGAATGACATAAACCGTATCGACGATGGTATCTGTAGGAGCTGCGACAGAATCAACTTTTGCCGGATTTTCCGCAAAAGAAAGTGCCGCAAGCATTAATATTAGCAACCATGAACGCATGCTAAGAATATACAAAAAAGCCCGCTCACTTCTATATGTGGCGGGTTAAATTCTCTGTTTTAAATTCAGTTAAATCTTTTCGATGATTTCGTTCTTGCCGTTGACGCGGATAACTGTCGGTTTCCACGTTTTGGCTTCTTCCGGGGACATCGTTGCATAAGTTACTATGATCACGAGGTCACCTGGCTGAACCAAACGAGCTGCTGCTCCGTTCAGGCAGATAACGCCAGACTTTGCAGGACCTTCGATCACGTAAGTATCTAGGCGAGCTCCGTTATTGACATCGAGAACGCCAACCTTTTCAAAGGGGAGGATGTTGGCTGCATCCATCAAATCGCGAGCAATAGTAATCGAACCCTCGTAATTGAGGTTTGCGTCGGTAACTGTTGCACGGTGAATTTTGCTTTTAAGTAATTCTAGCTGCATGATGCGCTTAGAACTTGACATTGAAGAAGCTTGCTACGCCCTGGTCTGGAGTTGGGATAATGCCGAAGCTAAAGCGGTTTGCATCCGGATTGCTATCCCATTGAGTGCTGATGAATGCATCGGCAAAAGACCAAAGATGAGCGGCTGCGATTCCAAGGAATCCATACCACCAGTAGCTCTTGTCTTGAACTTTAAGAACAACTGTAACCGCGATACTGCCAACTTCAAGAACATCCATAAAGGTTGCCTTGGCTGTCTGCTTAGTTTTCCATTGGTAGTAAGACGGAATTAAAAGGGAAATGTAAGCGCTCTTCTGGTCGCCGCTGTGGTAGCGGTAGGAACGGTCGATATCGGCATCTTCCATGCCTTCGGCACGTTGGCTAAGCCAATCTTCTTCGCTCACGCCAAGTCTGTTCCACGGTTTTTGAAGGTATTCGGTCGGACGGATGCCAATTTCAACGAGCTTCGTGAGTTTTTCACGAGAAACGCCCTGTTCCTTAGCCTGCTGGTATTCCCACTGGGTAAGACCCATATCTTCGTACTTGAAACCGTCCCATTGACCGCCAGTAGCCTGAGCGTTGCCAATGTTAGCCTGAGTTGCTACAGTTTCGCTAGCTTGAGCATTAGCTTGTGCGATGGAATCCACAGTAGCGGCATCTTGGAAGTCTTCAGAAAAAAGATCGTCACTCTGAGCAAACGCCATTGAGCCAGCGAATAAAACAGCCGAAAGCATTTTGAACATGTTACTCATTTTCGATCTCTTTCTTAAACGTTTAGTGCCGGGGGAGGGAATCGAACCCTCACACTCTCGCGAGTACTGGATTTTGAGTCCAGCGCGTCTACCAATTTCACCACCCCGGCGGGGGAGCAACACAAATATAGAACATTTTTGGCTTTTTTGTAGGTATAAACCTCAAAAAACGCTTGTTTTGTGCATTAAAAACTGTAAAAAATTTTTTTGTTATATAATTTTATACTTTATTGGTCTTGTTTGACCAGCATTGGCCTGAATTCGACGTTGAGCGGAGCCAGCTTTTTAGCCCCATAATCGACGGCGCTTTCCTTTGTATCAAATGGACCGGTGCGAACGACGTAGAGCGTTTTGCCGCTTTCGAGCGTGTTCTGGATAATTTTGCTTGTAATATTGCGCTTCTTGAGGTTGTCAACGAGCAAGTCGGCGTTGGACTTGACTCCGAAAGCTCCCAGTTGCAGCTGCCACGAAGAATTCGCGTCGGAGGTGACTGCGGGGATTGCTTTTACGGGCTCTGCGGCCTTTGTTTCGGCTGGCTTTGCTTCTGGTGCCTTGGTTTCGGAGGTCTGCGGCTTTGGGTCTGCATTTGCGACTTGTTCAGGCTTTGCTTTGCGTGCGTTCGGATTGCCTAGGTTTTTGCAGGCTTCGTTGAGTTCTGCGTTGCGGGTGCGGTCTTGCACGGCGGAGCAAACCTTTTGCAGCACGGTAATTTGGTGCGGTTGCGAGGTTTCAATCGCGTGGATGAGGGATTCGGCGGCCTTGTTGTAGCGTCCAAGGTACATTTGAAACTGAGCCTTGGTCATCAAAAGGTCGGCGTAAATGGCTTTTTGCGGGTTGGTCTTGTCGATGAGGCTGTCGAGACGTTTGCCCGCCTTGCTAAAATCGGAGGTGACGCCAGTTTGCGAGAGGGCGAGGATATTCCACAAGAAACATTCGGTGCGGGTGGAGTCGGGTTGCACGGGGCAGACGACTTCGTAAGCGGCGGCGGCTTCTTTCCAGTTGCCGTTTACATACGCTTTTTGAGCGGAAGCCAGTGTTGGAGCGGCTTCTGCGAAGGATGCTGTTGTAGCAAGTGCGCTCAGGGCGCCAGTAATAGCTAAATTACGAATAAATGATTTAGTCATAAAACCCTCAACTGCAATAATACAAAATTTTGAAGGTTACGGCCCGCCTATGTTTGCGTAAGTCGTTGATTTTTCGTAAGTTACGAAAATAGACCGCAGGGTGGGGTCAGCGGAGCTAAACAAGCGTGCCGCGGAGCGTCCAACCACGAATGTCGTCGATCTTCACGTTGACGTAATCGCCCGGCTTGACGATACGACCTTCTTCGGGCTTGAAGATGACCTTTTTGAAGTTGTCTGTTTTACCAACAAATTCAGTTGCATCGCGTGTGGAACTTGCTTCGACGAGGATTTCTTCGGTGCGTCCGATCATCATCTGGTTACGCTTGAGCGTAATCGCGTTTTGGAGTTCTACAAGTCGCGTGTGGCGAGCGAGCTTTTCTTCGGGCGTGAGGATTTCAGGCTCGTTGTATGATTCTGTTCCCTTGCGCGGGCTGTAGATGAACATGTAAGCCGTGTCGAACTGGCAAGCTTCAAAAGCCTTGATAGTCTGTTCGAAATCTTCGTCCGTTTCGCCTACGAAACCGCAAATGACATCGGTCGAAATCGCGTAGTAAGGGTCGCGGCTACGCAGCTGTTCGATCACTGTCATGTACTGTTCCATGTTGTGCTGACGACGCATTTTTTTGAGAATCGTGTCGGAGCCGCTCTGGAGCGGGATGTGCGCGTAATGACAAACTTTCGGGTTGTTCAAAAGAACGTCGATGAGTTCGTTCGTATAGTGGCGCGGATGCGGACTTGTAAAGCGGATGCGCTTGATGCCGCCAATCTCAGAAACTTTTGTCAGTAATGATGCAAAGTCGGAGGTGGGCGTTTTGTATGCATTCACGGTTTGCCCGAGCAACATCACTTCGGTGATTCCGTTGTCGGCAGCTCTCTGGACTTCGGCGAGAATGTCGTTTGCGTCGCGGTATTTTTCGGGTCCACGGAGATAAGGCACTATGCAGTAGCTGCAACGCTTGTTGCAACCGCGCTGGATAGAAACGAACGTGCTTACGTTGTTGCTAAGCTTGGCGTATTCGCCAAGGTAGTTCTCGTCGCGGTCTTCGTCGATGAACATCTTGTGGTGCGTCTTGTGCAACGGACTGTTCGCGTCACCGAGCAAAAGCTCTGGAATTTTTCGGTACTGGTCCGGGCCTACGATGTAGTTCACGTTCTTGAGTCGCTTCAAAAGTTCCGGTCCGCGGTTTTTTGCCATGCAACCGCATACCACGACTTTCACATCGGGATTCTTCTTACGCAAGTACTTGAGCTTGCTGATGTTGACGATGGCGGTTTCCTCGGCCTTTTCGCGTACGCTACAGGTGTTCACGATGATAAAGTCTGCGTCTTCTTGGTTGTTCGTCTCGACGCAGCCGCATAAATCAAGCTGTTGAGCTATCATCGCGGAGTCGTATTCGTTCATCTGGCAGCCATACGTGGCCAAGTGGTATTTTTTCATGCGCGATAATTTAGAAATTATTTCCCGAAATCAAAGAATGCTGCGGGGTCGGTTCCGAAAACTTCACCAAGCTTTACGGCCATTTTGCGAGAAACGGCTCTGCGTCCGTTTTCCATAGCGCATAAATTTTGTACTTGAATCCCAAGTTTTTCGGCCAAAGTCACTTGAGACCAGTTGCGTAAATCCCTATTTGCGACAATCATTTCGGCTGGTGTTGTTTCTAGTGAATTGAACCATTCAGATTCTTCGACGGGAACTGGTACGTTTTCGTCACTTACGATTACATTTTCTGGTTTGTAAGTGTCTTTTAAAAACCTAACAAGCGGAGCGGGGATGTGCTTCGCTCTGATTTCAATACGGGGCTTTTTCACGACTGCCAGCATAATATACCTCGATGTCTATAGAACCATTTTTACAAGTCCAGCAAGCAACCCAATTAAGAGCTATATGACAGTGGTATTTGTCGTCACCAAGTTTGGAATAGTGCCAAAACAGAGGTTGGATGGGACCGGATACTTTGAGCGACTGCACAAGAGCCTTGAGCTTGTTTTGTACAGCCTTTGGCATCGTCATTGCTGTCCTTTGGGCTTTTTTAGTTATGGTTACGTTGAACGTATGAAATGTAATCAATTTTTGATTAGTTGTCAATAGCTTATGTTTGTGGTTGATTTTAATATATCCTAGTTCGTTATCCTATGCAATAGATCGGATTTTTGCTGATTTAGGACTTTATTTCTGAAAATCTATAGCCAATGAGGTTTTTCGGTTATGATATTTTTACGATTTTGCGAGATTGCTATTTTGTACTTTTAAAACATGTCGAAAATTTTTAGCAAATGTCTTGGTGAAATTGCATTGATGGCTGCAGCGGCGATGTGGACGGGTTGCGGTGATGTCGATAAAAAAGCGGATGAATCGACGGAATCGCAAAAGGTGCAGGAGCGTTCTACAAAAGCAATTTCTGGAACTCGTGGCAGACTTGAGCCGATTTTAGATGAGGATAAAGGGCTTGGAGATAGCCTTCTCTATGGACTCCTTTATGGGAGTGGTGGTGGTATCATAGCCAAAACGAAGGGCGAAGTGCAGGTTCCTCAAGAGTCTGATATCGTTATTGAAAAAGGATATAATCTTGATGAACGTTCTGTATTGAAAACCATCCGTCAGAGAACGCCGGGCTTGCGTCATATCTATAACAAGAATCTAAAGAAAAAGCCTGGGTTCAACGGAACTGTTGTCTTAAAATTAAAAGTTGATGAACAAGGCGCAGTGGAAAATATCGTGCTTGATTCTTCGACAACGGGCTATGAAGAATTTGACAATGATGTTACTCTTGCCGTAAGCCGATGGATATTTGAAAAGAAAAAAGTTCGCGGAACATTTAAGATTCCGTTTACATTCTATGAGAAAGAATAACTATGAAAAATATTCCTAAATCACATTTGTTCTTGCTTGCCTTTGTTCTCCTGACGATGCTTTGGTCGGTTATCGGAGTCGAGGATACTTATCTCACGTGGATTCTTGAAGCAGCTCCCGCAATTGTCGGGCTGTTGGTGCTTGTATTTACCTACAAAAAGTTCAGGATGCCTACGTATCTTTACGTGGTGATGGCGTTCCACATGGCGGTGCTTTTGGTGGGGGCGCATTATTCGTACGCGAATGTTCCGTTTGGATTCTGGATGCAGGACTGGTTCGGCTGGACGCGCAACAACTACGACAAAATCGGGCATTTGATGCAGGGCGTTACGCCTGGGCTTGTGATGATTGAACTTCTGCGCCGTACGACTCCAATCAAAACGGCGGGCTGGACGGGGTTCTTGTCGGTGTGCGTGGCAGAGGCTATTTCTGCGCTTTATGAAATTATCGAATGGCTTGCGTCGCTCAGCAACCCGACGGATACGGAAGCATTCTTAGGAACGCAGGGCTACATTTGGGATACGCAGACGGATATGTTCATGTGCCTTATCGGGGCTACCGTTGCCGTTATCATTCGCTTGCGTACGATGCGTTCCTAACCACTGTTTACTAACCACCAACCACTTCTTAACTATG
>CAMZGI010000098.1 GCA_947306305.1 uncultured Fibrobacter sp. | reverse complement strand
ACCACGCCCTTAAGATTGGATTCCAAACCTATAGGAATCTGCATGACGCACGGCTTGTGGTTCAACTTTTCCTTGAGCATGACAGCCACGCGGAGCGGGTTTGCACCAGAGCGGTCGCACTTGTTCACGAACACGACGCGCGGCACATGGTAGCGCTTCATCTGGCGGTCAACGGTAATAGACTGGGACTGAACGCCTTCAACGCCGGTGAGAACGAGGATAGCACCGTCCAACACGCGGAGAGAACGTTCCACTTCGATAGTGAAGTCCACGTGCCCCGGGGTATCGATGATGTTGATGGAGTCCTTTTCACCGGTCTTGGTGTGGGTCCAGTTTGCGAAGGTAGCGGCAGACTGAATCGTGATGCCGCGTTCGCGTTCAAGTTCCATGGAGTCCATCGTGGCACCGACGCCGTCTTTACCACGAACTTCGTGGATAGCGTGAATACGCTTTGTGAAGTAAAGGATACGTTCGGTAAGGGTTGTCTTACCGGAGTCGATGTGGGCAGAAATACCAATATTTCTGTGCAGTTGGATGTCTTTCATATTTTTATTCCACTAATGGAGTTGATGTTATTGAATGTTGCGCCCAAAAATAGAAAAAAATTGGGGGTAGCTCAAGGGCGGTTTTTCATTTGATTGTATAAATTGGGGTAAAAACGGCTAAATTTTGCGTTTTTTGATGATATAGCTCACTGAAATTGCAGCAAAAATGGAGAAAATTGCCCATATAATGTAACTGCGCAATGTCATCCACGGACCAAAGCTCATAAGATAGCGCTGGGCAATCGTGGTAAAGTTGTTGCTTTCGAGAGCTTCTGCAAGTCCTTCGGTATTAATAGTCAAGTAAAAATGGCTGAGGGCAATTTGCAGTGCGATTAAACTGGCGACAGATTTTTTGTTCCAGTTCATTTTGTCGAGGACGCTTGCGAGCGGAACGAGAATCATCGGGAGTAGCGGGATGACATGCCTTGCTTCGCTGTCGGTTGCAAAGAAGATAAACGCGAGGAATGCAAGGGCGTAGCCAGCGCTGCGGTTGAATATGTCTTTTGAAAAATCGCGGAACAAAAACAGCACGAGCAGCGGCAGTATTCCAAAATAGCAGATGTGCCCGACGGGCGTGATGAACGGGTATTTGAGCGGGCGGAGGAAAATTTGCAAAATGAACGCGACTTCGCTAAAGTAAAATACGTCGTTCGCATGCATGCGGATAAAAATGTTTAACGCCACAAAGGGGAGGGCTATCAGAACGAGTTTTTTCCACGGGAGGCTGCGGAGGTATTGGAATGGCGTGTGGAAACGGTAGTCGCAGTTACGTAAAATGTAAAAGAGGAATGCGAACCACGCGATAGCGCTTGCAAATAAAAGAGGCGGGGAGGCTTGCGTAAAGAGCATGCTTTCGAGAAGCGGCTGCTTGTGTAGAACGTAAAGTGTCGCGACTGCTCCGACGGATAGCAGCGGGAATGCAATGGCGAGGCTTTTGCCTGTGTGGAATTTAAGGCGGGGAGCTTGCGTCGGGAATGGGTCTTTAAATAAGTACAGGAGCCAAATCGTGTAAGTGATGGTTGGCCAAGTGAGAATTCCGAGGAACGAAATCGAAATCGCCCGAACGAATTTGCGGCTGAGAAGGTAATAATACGAAATGAGGAATATGCTCATTGCGAACGCGTCTGTCTGGAAAATCTCGTAGCCGCAGTTTTTGAGGATAAAGTAGTTAAAGAAGTAGCAGCTGAAAATAATGGCGGTTGTCGCTTTTTTCCAAGCGTTAAATTTGGCGAGCTTGAAAAAGAAAATCAATTGAATAGCTAGGTTGACGTAATGCAAAACGAACATCGAACGCATTAAGTTTGTGTGGCTTGGCTCGATGCAAAAAAACGAAAAGAACAAGTTAATCAGGAAAAATGGGAAAATGCGGAAGATGCGGAATCGGTCGTAGCCGTCTCCGAAAAAGTCTGTAGAAAAGTCCTTGGCAACGTTGTAATAAAACAGACCGTCAAAGCCGGCTCCATTGTTCAGCGGAATTTTCTCGCCTGCAAAAGAAAGCGTCCATAGCAATAAAAGAATAAACACAAGGAGCGCGAACACTCCTTGCTGCTTAAAAAAGTTTTTTATGGCTTGTAAAATGGACACTGAATTGCGGACATGGAGATTAAATGTTTTCGTCCGTGCTTAATTCTGTGTCGTCTTCGCTTTTGGAAGATTCGGGATCTTTGTCGATGCTGTTTTCGACGAGTTCCGGCTTTTCCATGCCTTCAAGAGCCTTGAAATAGGCGGTGGCGGTCTTGCCGACTTCGGTTGTGTCAAAGTACGTGTAAGCACCGTTCCCGATTGCTCCGACGGCAGGGATTGCTCGGAGGGCGATGCGGCCAAGGAAGTTCGTGGAAACCTTGACTCCAATTTTCTGAAGCAGCTTTTGCAACGCGCTCAAAGAAAGCTTCTGGACGACGATGCGGCTCCCTGTGCGGACTGCAACATCGCGGAGCAGCGAAGCGGCGCTGTGGCGGAACAAGCACCAGACCATGGCCTCGCGTGAGAGCATCCCGAATTTGCCGTAGGTGCTTGCAATGTCAGAAACAAGCTGTGCTTGAATTCGCCAAACGGCGGCAATGTCTGGGATGGAGGTCAAAACGCCGGTAAAGCCAGCCGGAATAGAAAGCGACGTGCTGATGGCAGCGGCTTTCAAGGCGGCCTGCTTGATTAAAATTTCTGCTCTTTTGTCTGGATCGTTGATAGGGGCGAGGAGCGAGTCCGGGATATCCGTAATCAAGTTGAAGATAATGGAATAAACCATCTCCTGGATGGATTCTTCTTTTTTGTCTTTGTATTCTTTGAAATTCAACATGGGCAAGCTCCTTTTTTTCTCCTATTTCAAGAACATTTTAATAATTCCTGAGAGGTTTTGGGGAATCTTGAATTGAAAATTATAGTTATCTTGCAACAATTTGATGACTTCGTCAATCCAGATGCGGTCTGTAGCGACATTTTGGGCGATAATTTCGGTTCCGTCGTCTTTTTCTTCGAGTTTGTAATTGACGTGGAACAAAATAGGCTTGTCTTCGCCTTTGGGGAGAAGCTTGAGGTCTATCGTCTGCTTCTCGGCGTTGACATCGAGAGAAACGGTGTGGAATACTTTTTGAAGTTGTTCGTCCATGATGAAAATCCTTCCAAGACTGCTAGAACAAGATTTTGGCAAACAAGCCAGTCCCTTTGGGGAGAGGTCCTCTGATCGAGTTGTCCTTGAACCACCATTCGGCGATGGCGTTTATCATCACCCTTTCGCTTTCGGCTTTGTTGATGACAATCATCGTTCCTTCGTCTGAATCCTCAAAGTAGTAATGAGTGCAAACCGTAGTGGGATTTGTTTCTCCATGCAAAAGAATGGTGAGAGTGGCGGTACTTTCATCGGTGTTGATGTCGATGTTTTCGAGTTCGCCAAATCTCTTGACAAATTCATTCCGTTGAAAATAAAGCTTGATTGCTTTGTCGCGTGCGTTACTGAGGAAGGACATTGAGGTAGTGATTGGTGGTTAGTGATTAGTGGTTAGGATTTAGAAAGTGGTTAGTGGTTAGTGGCTAGTGGTTAGGTATGGAAGAACCCTTTATAATCGCATTCCTATTTACTAGTCACTGTTTACTAATCACTGTTTACTAACCACTGTTTACTGTTTACTAGCGAAGCTATCTTGGCAGCGTGAGGATTTCGATTCCTTCCTTGGTCTTCACTACGGTGTGTTCCCACTGGGCGCTGAGGCTTCCATCGCGAGTCACGGCTGTCCAGCCGTCCTTCAAGGTCTTGGTGCCCGGGCGACCGACGTTGATCATCGGTTCGACCGTGAACACGTTGCCGACTTCGATGAACGGGCAGCGTTCGTAGTTGCGGAAGTGATAGACAGTCGGTTCTTCGTGGAAGCCGCGGCCAATGCCATGACCGCAGTAGTCTTCGACTACGCTAAAGCCGTGTTCGTCGGCGATGTCTTGGATGGCGCAGCCGATGTCGTTCCAGTGGGCGCCTTTTTCGGCTGCGGCGCGGATGCCTTCTTCCATGCAGAACTTGGCGGTATCGACAAGTTCGCGTGCTATGTCAGAGACCTTGCCTACGCAGAACATGGCGGACGTGTCGCCGTGGTAGCCGGAGAGAATTGTCGTGATGTCGATATTCACGATGTCGCCATCCTTGAGGATGGTGTTTGCGCTCGGGATGCCGTGGCAGACAACTTCGTTGATGCTGATGCATGCGTAACGCGGATAGCCGTGGTAGCCCATGCAGGCGGAAATGCCCTTGTGCTGGCGGGTGTAGTCGCCGATGAACTCGTCGATTTCGAGCGTGGAAACGCCGGGCTTTACCATTTCGCCCGCGCGGATCAGCGTTTCGGCAGCAAGTGCGCCTGCGTCGCGGATCAGTTCGATTTCTTTTGCGGATTTTACTTTGATCTTAGCCATAATTAGTGATTAGTGGTTGGTGATTAGTGGTTAGGAATGAATAAAGTGATTGGTGTTTAGTGATTAGTGGTTAGGATTGTAATAAGAACGTTCCTTTTACATTCCTGTTTACTGATCACTGTATACTAGCCACTTAAATATTCCTGTTTACTAACCACTGTTTACTGCTTACTTCTTCCATGCATATCTATCCAACAGATACGCCAGCAGCATTTGGTCGTCCTGTGTGCCGTTTGCAAGGTCCTTGACGAGCGGGAGCATGCGGCTGATGCGCTCGGTCGCTTTTTGGCCGCCGAAGTGCTTGCGGACTTCTTCGAGACGGACTCGGGTTCGTTCGCTCACCTTCTTCGCGATTTCTTCGTTTGTGAGCGGGTCCATCTTGATGAAGTTGATGCCGAAATCGACAGCCGTTTGGCGCAGTTCGATTTCTTCGACTGGCGTAATGAGCGAAACGCAAAGACCGCTGCGGCCCGCTCTTGCGGTTCGACCGCTGCGGTGCACATAGACTTCGTGGTCGGCGGGGTGGTCATAGACAATCACGTGGGTCACGTGGTCCACGTCGATGCCGCGTGCGGCAACGTCGGTGCAGATGAGGATCTTGAGCTTCTTGTCGCGGAAGGCGTTGAGCGTTTTTTCGCGGAGGCTCTGTGCCACGTCGCCACTTAATGCGCCGACTTCAAAGCCGTAACCGGAAAGCACTTGTTCCAAGTAGCTCACGTCGCGCTTGTAGTTGCAGAAAATCATGCAGCTTTCGGGATTGTAGTATTCCAGAACCTTGATGGTCATGGAATCCTTTTCCATCACGTCGCAAGGGTAGTAGCGGTGTTCGAGGTTGTTCGCGATGACCTTGTCGTAGCTGAGCGAAAGGAAATCGGCACCCGGGCGCTGGAATTCGCGGGCAAGGCTCTTAACCGTTTGCGGAATCGTAGCGCTGTACATCGTGCAAGAAATTGCCTTGGGCAAGTACTTGCGGATTTTCTGCATGTCGGGGTAGAATCCCATCGAAAGCATTTCGTCGGCTTCGTCCAAAACCAAGTCGCGAATAGAAAGCAAATCGACGTTGCCTCGCTGGATGTGGTCCATCAAGCGGCCCGGAGTGGCGACAATCACATGAACGCCAGAGCGGAGAGCCTTGATTTGCGGTTCGTAATTCACGCCGCCGAAAATGGCAACGGACTTGATACCCGTACCCTTCGAGAGTTTTTCAAATTCTTCTTGCACCTGGATGCAGAGTTCCCGAGTCGGGACGAGAATGAGTGCCTGCGGATATGGATGGTCACGGACAATGACTTGCAAAAGCGGGAGGGCGTATGCGCCCGTCTTTCCCGAACCGGTCTTGGATTGAACCAGCATATCGCGGGCGGCGAGCATGTAAGGGATGGACTTTCTCTGGACGGGCATGAGTTCTGTCCAGCCGTGTTCCCGGAGGATTGTTTTTTGCTCTTCGGGAAGCATGTCAAAAGTGTAATCGGGGAGCTTATTCTTTGGCTCGATAATTTTGACGGGTGTTAAAAACGGATTGACTCTTTCTTTAATTTCTTCTTTAATGTCTTCACTCATAGTGAGTGCAAATTTAGAAATATTAGAGTAAATAGTTCGAAGTTACTAGTTACTGAGGTGCCTTTGGCACAGTTATCAGTTCTGAGTTACTAGTTACTAGAATGTTTCTTCAAGAATCTCTAGTAACTAAGTTCTAGTAACTATTAACTAGTATCTAGTAACTAGCCCGAAGGGCGAAGTAACTCATCAAAGCGTCCAATGGTATTCTAGGCCCATGCTCACGAAGCAATCGATGGTGGATTTCCCGATAGTTGTCGGGGCTTTGCCCGCGTCAGGGGTGGGGGCTTCGTAAAGGTCTCTGCCTCGGCTTGAGATTCCAGCACGGAGATCGACGCCGTAGTGCTTTTTGAAGACGAACTGTCCACCAACGCCTATGAGCGCTCCTTTGTACGCATCTTCGAACTGGATGCGGTATTGGTATGCTCTGGAGGGCTTTTTCACGCCGTCTTTGAGCTCGATGTCTTCGTTATAGAACGAATATTGGAATCCGAGGAATGCCAAGGGCGTGATGTCGAGCCAAGGGGTGATGGGGTAGGTCATGGACAAGAGCACGTTCAGGCCGATGTCGTGCTGCCCAAAATTCCAATGGTCGAGTTCCTTATAGACCGTGTCGGCTTTGTCAATTTTCATGTCGCGGTTAGAATAGCGGTACATGAGTTCAATGCCGATAAATCCATGCCAAGTGAGGCCCGCGTAAAGGCTCAAAAACGCATCATCATCTTCGATAAAATTCCAAAGGCTTACGGAGTCCTTTGTAATGCGGTAATTGCGAACGCGGCTTTTCGTGTGGCTGCTCGTCCAGTTGTCTGGCGTGAGTGGAAAATGCGCTTGAGAATATCCGATTCCGGCACCTGCCCAAACTCTTAAGTTCGGAACTTCTTTGTACAGGTCGTCGGGTTCTGTTTGCTGCTTGAGGCGTTCTTCTTTGGTGAGGCGGCGCTTGGTGCGCTTGCTAAAGAACGTCGAGGCGATATCGTCGCCGAGCGCGATTTTATCGTTGTTGGCTTTGACGATGCCTGCGGTTTTGGGCTCTTGGGCGGTTTCGTCAAAAATGGCGACTTGGATAAACTTGCCTTGCGGATTTAAGTAGAGTACAATATTGTCTTCGACGGCTTGAATTTTAGCAGCCATGCCGGGATGCCTTGCACGCAAATAGGCGGACGGCAGACCTTTTTCGAGGTTGTTTGCAAGCCATGTGCCATAGCGTTGCGCAATGGTGTCGCGTTCCCATTCGCCAAGTTCGCGGCATTTTGGTTCTCCGATACCTGTGTTGTTGCGGCGGAGCGAAAGACAAAAATCCGAAGTATTCACAGGGTTGTTGCCTTCCGGTGCCCAAATCAAGATGGTAGCATCTTTCCAAAGCGTCCAACGGGAATCAAAGTAAACATCAGAAGCTTGCGTGCAAATAGCAAGGAACAAAACAAGGAACAATTGTATGGCGAGGAGTTTTTTCATTTGGTGACTCCTGCGTAAAGGTTCTTTTGAATTTTCTGGACGGCAAGCTGAATGAGGTTCGTCAAGTTGTTGAGCTTGTATGTCGTGATGGGCTGCTGGAGTTCATCGACGGCGCTGAACAACGGACGTTGTTTTAAGTTGTCCCAAAGCGTGTAAGAGAATATAGCGCTTACATTGTCGGGCTTGCGGATGCTTCCGCTCTCGTTGTGGATTAAAGCGTAATCAAAAAAGTTTTCACGCTTCAAGTCTGTCCCGATGATGAATTCGTGCAAAATGAGCACCACGGGCGGCACGTTGCCTGCCGAATCCTTGAGCGAAATCCCTTGTTCTGGAATATGCCCCTTGATGAAAATTCGCTCGTCCAGCTTAAGGCTTTCTTCGGGCGAAGAGCGGCTTATAGAATCGGGGATGACGGTGAGGTTCGCATAAACTTTGCGGAGCTCGCTTTCAAAGACATTCTTGCAGTGGAGCCTTCCTTTAATTTGGATGCTATCCTTGCTGATTTCAAGACTTTTGGCGAACCAAGAAGAGCGAGTGATGACAAAGGCGTCTTCGATGCCTGTCACTGCGATGCTGCCATAAGGGGCCTTATGGTAAGACGGGTGGCTCGTTGACCAACGATAAGAATCTGCACACCCGGCGAGCATGCAGATTGCAAATGCGATGGCAAGTATAGACTTCTTAAACGCCATTATCTTTTAGACTGCTCCCCACTTTTCGCGGTAAGCGTACACCTTTTCGAGGATTCCTTCGGGAGCGTTGATTGCCTTGCGGTTTTCTTCGTTTTCGAGGAATGCGATGATGTCGTTGATGTTCACGATGGAGTGGGCTTCGATGCCGTATTCATCTTGAACGGTCTGGAG
>CAMZGI010000097.1 GCA_947306305.1 uncultured Fibrobacter sp. | reverse complement strand
TTGTGACTTTCCCTGAAGACCCGGAACCAGCTGAAGGCTACATTTTTAGCGGCTGGTTCAATGCAAATAATATTAAGGTTAAATCGACAACAGTATTTACTGAAGATCAGACGGTTAAGGCAATTTATTCTGATGCAAGTGACGTTTTTTGGACTATCAATTTCTATAATGCTGCTCCTGCGGACACTATTCTTGAATCCAAGTCTTATCAGCATGGAAGTGTTGTCACTTATGGTGGCGTTGCTCCGACTAAGGCTTCTACAGCTCAATACACTTATAAATTCAAAGGTTGGGATGTAGAACCCACGAATGCTGTTGAAGATTTTGATTACCACGCAGTCTATGATTCTACGATCCGTTCGTACACAATCGCCTTCAACAATTCCGATGGTTCGAAGATTGAAAGTGCTACATTCGAATATGGCAAAATGCCGAGTTGCAGTAAGACTCCGACTCGTACTGCTACCGTTGAATGGAAATATACGCATAAGGGGTGGAAACCGGCTCTTGATTATGTGACAGAAGAAACTTCCTATACAGCTATTTACGATTCCGTCAAAGTTGAGTATAAAGTTACTTTCATGAATGGTGTTGACGTCATTGATGAACAGATGGTTCCGTATGGCAATGCCGCTGTTGCTCCGACTAATGTGACTCGTGAAGGTTACAAGTTTGTCGGTTGGAATATTTCTTTTGCTAAGGTCACCGACAATTTGACAGTCAAGGCTTTGTTTGAAGAACTGATTATTCGCACTGTAAATGTTGTAAATAGTGATGGCGAGAAAATTGTTGACCAAAAAGTTGAAGATGGCGGAAAATATAAATTGCCGGATGCTCCGAAAAAGGATGGATACTCGTTTGATGCCTATTATGATGGTGATAAGAAAATCGGTGCTGCTGGTGATGAAATTGTGGTGTCTGGCAACGTAACGATTATCGCGAAATATTTCAAGAATCCTGAAAGCAGTTCGAGCATTGAAATCTTATCATCTAGTTCTGCTGTTGTTAGTAGTAGTTCTGTTGCGTCTTCTTCATCTGAAGTAGTGTTCCTCAGTAGCAGCTCAGTTGTTTCTTCTTCATCAGAAAAGATTGTTTCTAGCAGTTCTAGCATTGTGCGGCCGAGTTCTAGTAGTGCTACTGTATCTAGTTCCAGTGCTAAGCCTGTCTCGTCTAGCTCTGTTGCTATAAGTAGTAGTTCCGTTGTTATGTCTAGTTCCAGTGTTGTGTCGTCTAGTTCTAGTAGCAAACCTGCTTCTTCGAGCTCGGCAAAGAGCAGCAGTTCTACAAAGGTCTCTTCAAGTTCTTCTGCGAAGGTATCGTCTAGTTCCAAGGCTAAGAGTTCATCTAGCTCGGTCAAGTCTTCGTCAAGTAAAAAGTCTGATGCTCTTATCGTGACGGCCGTTCCGAAGTTCTCTGTGGTTGTTCTTGGTCGCAATTTGCAGGTTGCAAATGCCAAGGTCGGAGCCTCTTATGCACTCTTCGACATGCAGGGTAAAGTCTTGATGCAAGACCGAGTCGCGTCAGCGAATTTCAATGTGGCAGTTCCAAGGTCTGGCAACTATTTGCTGAAAATCGGCAATAGAACGCAAAGGGTGACTGTTCGATAACGCAAAGAATTCTGAAATAAAAATCGGTTCCTTCCGGGACCGATTTTTTTGCATGAAAGCAGTGCTTTAAACAGCGAAACAACGCTTTTCCTGTCTAGCGTTTCAAGGGGAGGTTGGCGTCAAGCAGATAGTGGGACAACCTGACCGGAACGGACGCCAATTTGGCAGGATGAAAGCTAACGAAAACAAAATACACTTTTTGTAGAAGGTGGGCGATGGCTTGGATTTTTTATGTTTGTGGCGTGGTTCCGCTTTGCTTTGGGCAAATTGCTAAAGGTAAAGCGTATGAAATTTGCCGATTTCGGCGGACGGAATTATATTAATAGTGGGGGCTGCAAGGGGAGCGTGTGCTGTGCGTGCATAATCTATCAATTTTTGTTATGAATCTAATATGAATAATCTATTAGTCATTATTGTTATGCTATTCTAAATTTGGGGCACAAAATAAGGATGGTATATGGATTGGCTTTTAGACTTACTCGTTAAACCTTCTGTGGGGCAGCAGGTTTTAGCAATTTCCCTTACCGCCGCAATTGGTATCATGGTCGGTAAGATTAAGGTGAAGGGAGTGAGTCTTGGGGGAGCTGGCGCTCTGTTCGTGGGGATTCTTCTAGGTCATATCGGAATGCGAATTGAGCCCAGCGTTCTCCATTTTATGCAGGAATTTGGTCTTATTCTTTTTGTTTATACTATCGGTATGCAGGTGGGCCCGGGCTTTATTGACTCCATAAAGCGGCATGGTCTGGTTCTAAACATCCTTGCGGTGTGTATTGTCCTTCTGGGCGTACTTGCTACCGTTCTTATTTACTTCACGACGAGCATGCACGAAAACGTCCCGGTGCTGATTGGGATGCTTTGTGGCGCGGTGACGAATACGCCGTCGCTTGGCGCTGCGAATTCGGCGCTCTCGGCTGCGGGGGTGGATGCATCGCTCACGGGTGTGGGTTATGCGGTGGCTTACCCGTTTGGCGTGATTGGCATTATTTTGGTGATGATTCTTGTGCGTGTGTTCTTTAAGCAAAAGCCAGACGTGGCGGCTGCGGAATACCAAAAGGAGATTGCGGAGCAGTCCAAGGAAATCATGTCTTGCACGCTCAGGGTGGATAATGCAAACCTTGTGGGGTGCAAAATCAAGGATATTCCGGGACTTACTTCGACGGGAGCTGTGGTGACGAGGCATGCTCGCGATCAGGTGGTGAACATGCCGAAGGACGACATGACGCTGGAACTTGGCGACTTGGTGCATGTGGTCGGAATGCCCGAAGCGATTGAGGGCTTGCAGAAGATTATCGGCGAAAAGCAAGCGACTCCGATTACTCTCCAGAAGTCAAATTTGTCTGTGAAGACGATACTTGTGACGAACAAGAAGATTCTTGGTAAGAGCATCAAGCAGTTGGCTTTGAACGATCGTTTTGGTGTGACGGTGAGTCGTGTGACGCGTGGCGGGTTCAAGTTCACGGGTCGCCTCGATATTCGCGTGAAGTTTGCGGATAAATTGCTTGTCGTGGGTACGCCAGAGAGCATTACCGCTGCGGCAAAAGAATTGGGCGATTCCCTCACGGCTTTGGACCATCCCGAAATTCTCCCGGCATTCCTTGGTATTTTCTTGGGCGTGATTGTGGGTAGCATTCCTGTCGCTATTCCTGGCATGCCGACTCCCTTGAAGCTTGGGCTTGCTGGCGGTCCGTTGATTGTGGCGATTGTTCTTAGCCGCAAACGCAAGATGGGTCCGTTGAACTTTTTTATGGCGAATAGCGCGAACCTGATGTTGCGCGAGCTTGGCATTACGATTTTCCTGAGCTGCGTGGGTCTCAATGCAGGTATCAAGTTCTTCGATGTGCTTTTGAACGGCGACGGTTTCTATTACATGGCGCTTTCGGCAATTATCACGTTTGTGCCTTTGATGATTGTGGCTATTGTGGGCAAGGCGGTGTTCAAGGTCAATTACCTCTCGCTTTGCGGTGTGCTTGCGGGCGCAACGACTGACCCTCCGGCGCTTGCGTTCGCAAATGGGCTTAGCAATTCTGAAGCGACGAATATTGGTTATGCGTCTGTTTATCCGTTGACGATGTTACTTAGAATTTTAAGCGGTCAGGTGCTAGCGATTCTGCTAATATCTTGACGCTGTCGGGATGTACATTTTTTTCTTGCAATCCTATGTGCTAAAGGGAGGCTCGAAAGAGTCTCCCTTTTCGGTGAGGTGCTTTGTGTTATGGAGCTTTCCGCACGAAATGAGTTTTGAAGGGGCGTTTTTTGTGACTGAGGCATATAAAAAAGCGAAAAAAGCTTTTTTATATGCCTTTTTTGAGGCTAAAAGAGGTTCCTGCTGCAAAACGGTGCTTTGAAAAGCATATAAAATGGGAATGGTTGCGAAATTTATATGCTCAAATAACTAGCAAAGTGCTTTTTTATGTGCTAACAAAGTAAAAATAAGCATATAAAAATACAAATTTTGATTTTTTATATGCTCGCTTTGTTTTTTCTGTCTAAATGCGCGAATATGCCGGCGAGGATTGTTCCGCTGATGGAGTGGTAGGCGCAGCTGATGGCGCACGGCACGACGCAGAGAACTGCTTCCGGGTGGGCGGCAACGTTTTCTGGATTGGCGAAGAACGATGCGGCGAGGACTGTAGCCATGCCCGCATTCTGCACGCCGACTTCAATCGCGATGGTGCGTTTTTTGGCGGTGTTGAATTTGAACAAACGACCGACGCTATATCCGAGCACGTAACCGAGACCGTTGTGGCAGAATACTACGGCGAGCACGAGGGCGATAAGCCCGAAGCCGTTTGCAAAGAGCTGCGGACGCACGGTGACGATGACACCGCCTACGATTAGAGCAAGCCCAATCACGCTCACGGCGGGCATGTTCGACTGGAATTCTTTGAATCCGGCACGCTTGCCGAAGAAGTAGTTGCAAGTAAATCCGATGATAATCGGGAAAATCGTCACGTATAAAATATTGAGGAACATTCCGACGGCGTTCACTTCGATGCTCGTGTCGGCAAGCCAAAGGACCAAAAGCGGGGTCATGAGCGGAGCGAGGAGCGTGCTGACCATCGTCATGCTCACGGAATAAGTCACGTCGCCTTTAGCCAAGAAGCTCATGACATTGCTCGAAACGCCGCCCGGGCAGCAACCGACAAGCACGATGCCGATGGCTAAATATGGGTCAAGTCCAAAGACTTTCGTGAGCGTAAATGCCACAAGCGGCATGATGGTGTATTGCGCGACCGCACCGAGGCAAATGTCGAGGGGGCGTTTCATTAAATTGCGAACGTCGTCCATCGTAATGGTAAGGCCCATGCTGAGCATGATGATGCCGAGAATGATGGAGCTTGTGTTGCCGTGAACCCAGCCAAAGAGCGTGGGGATAAAGAACGCGATTACCGCGCAGGCGATGACGAAAAGCGATGTGTATGTCGATAAAAAGCGGCTGATAGCCTTGACTAACTTGAGCATTTTTTAGTCCTTTTTTTGAAAGTACCATAAATATAGGCATATACGCGGGACATGGCTTGCTAAACCGTGTTTTTGCATCTGCAACATGACTTTTTTATGCCTTATGAAAAAAAAATAAAATTTGTATCATTAAATTCTTGACTGATGATACAAAATTTTGTATATTAAAAAATGTCAGAACGGAAAATGTTCAATCGCTTTGTTTAGGAGGTTTATGAAACCGTTAACTGAATATAGAGACTACCGGCGATGTATGCAGGATTTTTACGACGAACGTAAAAAGACTTGCTCTTTCACATGGCGTGAATTTGCCCGGCTTGCGGGCTTTACGTCGCCGACGTACTTAAAGCTGGTATGCGAAGGCAAGAGCAGCCTCAGCGAATTGGGGATAGAAAGAGTCGCGTCGGCGATGAACTTGGGCGGCTTCGAAAGCGCTTATTTCCGCCATTTGGTGCGGTACAACCAGGCGAAAGACGACGAGACGAAAAAAAATGCTTTCGCCAGCATGAAGGATATCGCGGAGGCGAATAAGATTCGTGTCGTCGATGGCGATGCCTTTACTTATTTTGAATCTTGGAAAAATCCGGTTTTGCGCGAACTGGTCGCCATGATGCCGGGAGCCACTCCCGAGGCTGTTGCCGAAATGTGCTGGCAGCCTGTCACTGCAGACGATGTTCGCAAATCGTTGGACTTTATGGTGAGCGTCGGCATTTTGCAGCGCAAGTCCCAGAATGTCTATGTGCAGACGGAAAAAGCTTTGGTCGGCAATTCCGATGTGATGCCTTTGGTGCTTCGCTCCATGCATCGCGAAATGGCTGGCTTTGCGCAGAAGTCTATCGACGAGTTTGATCCGCAGGAACGCGACATATCGGGCGTGACCATGGGAATCGACCGCGATGCTTACGAACAAATTGTTCGGGAGCTGGATTCCTGCCGTAGAAAAATTGTGGCTATTGCCAACATGAGTAAGGAACCGTGTCAAGTTTATCGTTTGAACTTGCAGATGTTCCCATTGTCTAAAAATACACAACAAAAAAAAGAGGGTTAATATGAATACGTATATGAAAACAAACATTCTTTGCTTGGGTTTGTTATGCGCCCTTTCATTGACTGCGTGTTCTGGAGATGGCGTAACTTCTCAGAATTTCGGTACAACCGAAGAGAAGAACGCATTTTGGAATGAGGCTTCCAATCTTAAGTCGTGGAACGTCATGGACGGTTCTAAAATTAAGTTGGATGCAAGTAAGAAGACGTTGGCTGGCAGCGTGTCTCTTGCAAAATCGAAGGATGGCGTAAGCCGTGCGGGCTTGGTCTTTGACACGTCTAATCCGGACGGTACGCCTGTTGACCTTTCTGAAAAAAGCGACGGCTTGTGCATTGCTTACGGGTCTGACCTCGATGTGGAAGTTCGTTTGGACGAAGGCGATTACGAGAGTGCTTCTGTAGATAAAGACTTGCCTTACGCAAGCTTCTCTATGAAGGATGACGGAAAGGAATCTCGTTGCGTTTCTTGGAAAGATTTCAAGACGAAAGAATCTGATTTGAAAGATGAATCCTTTGTCAAGAAAGTTCGTTCTGTGCAGATTGTCTTTGTTGGCGAATCGGGCACGTCGGGCGAATTTGACATCCAGCGATTGTCTCCCTATGTCCGTTGGGAAATGTGGTGGAGCAAGATTGATGGTGACCACGTAAAGACGGGCTTTGATGAAGGCGACGAGGGTACATCCGGTGAATGGAGTCTTTTCGGAGATTCCGCCCAAGCCCACATTGAATTCCTTTATGGTGAATTCAAACCTACGGATGGCGGTTATGATGGAAACGTCGTTTTCACTGAATCTAGTTCAAATCCGGATGTTGGCCTTCAGTTCCTTGTTGCTGGAAAATCTACTGGAAATGGTGCGGATATTATTCATTCGGCGGATGTGACGACAAAATGGATGGGAATATGTTTAGAATATGAATCTCAGATGGATGTCGAAATGCAGCTTGTTCCCGAGAATGCCAGTGAAGAAAATATTCTCAAGTTGACTTTTGCCAAGAACGACGATGTGAATGATATGACTGTTAGCGCTGACGACGATTCAAAAAGAGCGTCCCATATGGAAAGTAGATGTTATGAATTTGCAAATGTGCCAAATTCTGATCAGGTTTTGAAGAAACTGGCGATTGTTCGTTTGAAATTTATAAAGGAAAATAATTCTGGTACAAACTTTGTTGTTCGTCGCGTTAGTTACTTGTTGCCGGAAAACCGTTCTGTCAGGGATTTGGGCGAGTATAAAGAAGTTAATCCTACGGAGTCTTCCGATTACAAGTCCGGCACAAGCTTCTTGTGGAATGGTGCCGTTGATGGCGATCGTGTGGATCTTGGCATTGCAAACGCAACATCTGGTGGTATTTGGGTCAATTCCGTAGAGGAAAACGATTACTATCGCTTCGGATTCCCGGATGATGTGGAAGCGGATGAGAATGGAAATGTCATTTCGTCTTTGTTAAGCAAGTATCACAAGTTTAAAGCTTATGTTAAAACGGATGATAATATTACTGATTTGAATAATCTTGCGCATATTGGTTTTAATACGGTCAGTTCGAATAAGGAACCTGCTGACATTAGCGCCTGGGGTGGTTTCTGCATACATTATAGCACGTATAACTACATCAGAATTGCTCTCATTACGGATGCTTCGGCAAATAAATACTGGTATGCCGATGTTGAATATTCGGATGATATGACTTGGGGCAAGGTCTCTTGGAGCGCATTCAAGAATATTGATAAAGATTCCAAGGAAAAAATTGAAGATGTCCTGGGAAAAGTAGCTGAGGTTCAGCTTCAGTTCCTCACGGATGGTGCATTTGTTGTCGATAAGTTTGGTTCCTACGACCAATGCGGTAATTAATGAATTTGTTTGGGAGATGGATGAGGAGGAAAAAATAGGAGGAAAAAAAGACGACACCGACAAAGTCGGTGCCGTTTTTATATAGAGGTGTAATAGATTAGACTTTTTCGAGAGCCTGCGTGAGGTCGGCGATGATGTCTTCGACATTTTCGATACCGACGCTGAAGCGGATGAGGTCCGGTGCAACGCCTGCTTCGATGAGCTGTTCGTCGGTGAGCTGACGGTGCGTGTGGCTAGCCGGGTGCAGCACGCAGCTGCGGGCATCGGCCACGTGGGTCACGATGCAGATCATCTTGAGGCTGTCCATGAACTGGATGGACTTTTCACGGCCACCCTTGATGCCGAACGTAAGCACGCCGCACG
>CAMZGI010000096.1 GCA_947306305.1 uncultured Fibrobacter sp. | reverse complement strand
GAATGCCCGGAGCAGCCCACCTTGGTCAATTCAAGCTTTTGATAGAACGGGTCGTTTGGATCTTTGTTCTTGCTTTCGAGCCAATCAATAGCCTTGGTCGCCTGCGACGCGTCGCCCGGAGAGACGCTAAGAGCTATCACTACAAAGCCATGCGAAGCCAAGCGACGGATCATGCCTTCGTATGCGCCCGGTTCCGTGCCGCCGCCCGGCCCCCAAACAATCACGCCATGCTTTTGCGTCGAAGAAAGCTGTTTCGGGTACGAGAGGATTCCACCGCCATCCCAGCCGGTGCGGGTTTTGTATTCCACCTGCATCTGGTCTTTTTCTTCTTCCTTGCCTTCGGCAAGGAAAATGCTCACTGGCTTCGGAGCTTCGCTAGAACTCGACTCTACTGCAGAGCTTGTCGGCGCACTCGATGAAGAACTCGCCAAATTCGCCGATTCAGCCGAACTAATAGCCGTAGCCGAACTCGCCGGAACCTCGCCCGCAGAAGACTCCGCCACCGCAGAGCTTGAAACCTCCGTCGCGAAACTCGTCAAAGCATCGCTGGAGCTAGTCGGCACAGCCGCCTCGTTTGCAGCCGACGACGAACTTGCCACAGGCAAGTCACCCGCAACTGACGAAGAACTCAAATCCGCAGCCGAAAGCTCGACGCTCGAAGAAAGCACGGACTGAGAATTGTCAAAATCCGGAGACGTGCCTGCATCATCCGAACAGTTCACCAAAGCTACGGCACTAGCTAAAATAATACCCTTTAAAATTTTTGATTTCATTCTTTGTTCTCCTCTTCCTCATCACAAAGAATAAAATAGACCGAAAAAAGCCCCATGACTAAAATCATGGGGAGCCTTTTATGGATAAAAAATCAAGGGGGCTTAAAGAACAGCGCCTCTACCGCGGAGCGTAAATGCGGGACATGAACTCGGCACGAGTCTTTTCGTCAGTCTTAAAACGACCCAAAAGCTGCGTCGTCACCATCATGGCCCCCGGCTTTTTCACGCCGCGCATCGTCATGCACATGTGGCTTGCTTCCAAGACTACCGCCACGCCCTTCGGATTCAGCTGCTTTTGGATAAGTTCAGCAATCTGGCGGGTCATGCGTTCCTGAATCTGCGGGAAACGAGCGTAAAATTCCACCACGCGCGGGATTTTCGAGAGCCCCACTACGCAATCGCCCGGGATATACGCCACGTGAGCCTTGCCCGTAAACGGCAAAAAGTGGTGCTCGCACATGCTCGCAAACTCGATATCCGGCACGATAATCATCTCGTCGTACTTCTCATGGAAGCGGGTCTTGAGGATGTCTTCGGCACGGGTTTCGCCCGAAAGCCCTGTCATCAGTTCGGCATACATCTTTGCGACACGTTTTGGCGTATCAATAAGACCTTCGCGGTTCGGGTCTTCGCCCATTCCTTCCAGAATCATCCGGAAGCCGTCTTCCATTTTTTTAAAGTCCATCATAAGCAAGTAGTTAGCAATCAGTGGTTAGTGGTTAGGAGGTCAGATCTGGAATTAGACACCCAAAAATAGTAAATTCCGTCAAGGGGCTCCGCCGTAAACAATGTAATCGCCATCGGAATCTGTAAATTTGATGTTATAGCCTTCTTGCTGGACTTTGTAGGCAGGGCGTTGACTCGGGAATTTTCCATCGCGAATTTCATAAAGGTTGTTCTCGACCTTCAAGTAATGGGCCTCAAACGAAATCGCTATATGCATCTTGATTTTCGAGCAGCTTTCGAGTTCTAGCGAATCCAAGGTTTTCTTTTCATCTACTAGAATCACCGCGCATGCGTCCGAATAAATATCGAGCGGCGACGACTTGACTCCATACGTCTTGCCATCAATCTTCCCGACAACATAACAGCTATCGCACCATTTCGGAATTATGCCCGTATCGTCATCCCTAGAAAAATCTTCCAGCCGCGAATCGTCAGAACTTATCCAATACGAATTCATCCGCACCGCATAATATTTCAGCGAAACATCTCTGTGAAAATCGTCGTCATAACCCATGATGTGATGGTCGTGAATCTCTCCCGACTCCCAATAAGTCACCTTGACCGCAGCTGTCGAATCGTCGAGAACGCCCATAAAGCTCCAGCTATGCCCAGCACGCTGGACTTCGTGTTCTTCCAGCGAGCAGCCCGCAACCGCAAGCACAGCAAACAAAATCAAAATTTTCAATCGCCACATACTAATGAACCTCATCAGAAATGCACAACGCCTGGACCATCGGGTAAAGATTTTTAGGACAACTTTTCACATCGCCCGCAACGACATCGCTATCCGAGAATTCTCTTGAATCTTCTGCAATTTGATATCCGTAAAACCGTTCACGCGTATCTCGAATATACTCGTAGCAATACTGCGTGTCTTTATCTTTTTCGTCCGCAGTCCAGAACAAATTATAACGGACTTCGTAATAGTAGGAATTGTAGTTTTTATGCTGGTGAACCACAAGCGAACTTTCTAACCTTGGAACTTTTTCCACTACAGTCCGCCATTCCGTCGTATCGGGGAGGTGGTACCCCTTCGGGCAAATCGACTTCGCCTTTTCAAACGTCACATAAGACTCTGGTCCATAACGCATCGCCAAAACTTGATGCGCAGAATCCCTCGTTTTGCGGGCACAATCAATCGTCGGGCGTACAGGATTTGGGCACTGGCTCGATTCCACAATTTGTTGCATCCAATCCTTAAAGAAATCACCAAAATTTGCGCTAGCCCCTTGGATAGAACCCAGCGAAACAGTCGTATCGCCAACGCTTTTGCGGAGAATTTCTTTATCACCTTTCAAAAACCACTGATAGCGGACACCATCAACAACTGCCTCCCGTTCACTCAACGAGCCATAATAATCGCCATTGAAGCTGTAGCTCCCCACATTAAAGATGTAATGTCTCCCTTTGAAATCAATTTCATAGGTCGATTCGCTTGTAAATTTGCCACCTGCAATTTTTTCAGAGCTTCCAAAGAACGCGTTATCGACCGATTTCAAATAATAATAGTCGTCGATACTTCGAGTTACCGTAGAGTAATCTACGGCTCGCCAAAGCTTTTGGTATCCATTCTTATGAACATTGACGCATCCATAAAGGAGCGAATCTTCCTTGTCCCAAACCAGCGTCGTTTTTTCCATGCCATTATTGCAGTAATCATCGGGAATTTTATTCCGAATTCTCGCACGGTAAGATTTCGACTCGTAAGGGTTCATCTCTTTCCATTCGTTCATTTCGCAGAGGTAAACTTTCCCATCTATTTCTTTTGCAGAATTCGTCTTTGACGAATCGCAGATGAATCCATGCAGCACAGGTGCGGTCAAGAATTTATCGTTTGCAACCTTCCAATTAGAGCTATCGCACACAAAATAATTATCTTCATATTGTTTAATTACGCTCTGTAAGTTTCTATTGCAAGCATCGCCATAATAAATAGGCAGCAGAATTTCGTTCCATATCCAGCCCGATTTGTTTTCGCACCTAAAAGCACCCACGTTTTTATCAAAGACTTTCTCGTTATTCCGGGTCGAATCGCACTTTCCCAAATAATACGTTTTCTTGTCCAAATTTTCCCAAAAATTTGATTTGCAAATATAGAACGCATCGTTTACCGCAATGCGTTCGCCCTCGCGTTTTTCCGTACACTCGCCTTCCGTCTTTTTCACAAATGCATCAACTGGCGAAAACTTTCCAACGCTATTTTCGGGAATGCCCTTTTTCCATTCGCAGCCATGATTGTAATTATCCGCGCACAAGCAAGTCAATTCGGCGCTGTCATAAGTCACCACCTCGCCTATCATGTTCGACAAGCATTTCCCATACAAATGCTTCACTGCTTCTTGCGTAGATAATTCAAACCATCGCATCCAACCTGTTTTGCACTGGTAAACCAAATCTTTATAAACAACCGTGGTATCTTTCGTTGCACAAAAGCCAATGTCTTTTTCAATATCCATCAACGGTCGCCAGCAAGCATTGCTTGCAATCAAATGCGGATCGCAAATAAGTTTTTCATTATAGAACGCGCTCTTTTTATTTGCAATCCGAACCGTATCGCCACGGAGCGAATCTACGCAAAGTTCAATTCCATAATACTTTGCCCAAATTTTTGAGAAAGGCAAATAATCCTCGTCAAAAGAAGAAACCTTGTTGCCCCATGGGCCATACCAATTTGTAAATCTCGAATAAAGCGAATCAACGACTTCGGCTTCTTTTACAAAATCACGCCAAGACTTGCCAGTACCTAACGAAGAACGCATTTCGTTATAAGCTTTATAAAAAGTTTTGCCCGAAGATGCAATTTCGTACTTGCTGTACAAATATGGTGCCCACCATAAATTTTCCAACGGATTCTCCGTCGATTTCACGAGTTCTTCGCAATCGAGCATGCGATACGCTTCGCGAAGAGCCTTCGATTTCGCTTGCTGCAAATAAAAGTCTTCTTTTTTCACAAGGCTTTCGACTCGTTCGCTTTCCAAAGCTTCAAAGATGTTCAAAACGGGGCTTGAATCGCGACTCAAATCTGCATATTGAACAAACTTCATCTTGTTCGTCGAATCCGCAAGCAAGCAGGTATAAGTAAACTTCACATATCCCAAAGGGTAATCCGTCAAATCCGACACGTAAGCATACGAGCCATCAGAATTTTTTATCACCGTCGCTTTGACTGAGCTAACCGAATCCAAATGTTCATCGACAACCGTAATTTTCAGCTTCACCGGCACCAACGAATCCGCCAGCAAAAATCGTCCGCTCAAAGCTTCGCTAATGTCAGAATTTTCAGTTCCCAAAATATACTTGACATTTGAGCTGTCCGATTCCGAATCGCTACACGCCGTCAACGCAAGGCAAAACAATGCAGACCAAAAAATTTTGCGAATCATACTACTTATCCTTCACGCAAAGCGTCTGCACCAATGGATACAAGTCCTTCGGACATTCATTTAACGTGTGCGTCGATTTACCATTTTCTTCGTTGTACGTCAATTCAATGCAATATTGCGTTTCATCATCTTTCTTTAATGTTGTCCAGAACAAATCCACGTAAGTGCCAAATCCGTTATGGGTCATTTTAAAGGGTGCATCGGATTTATAGTAACCGTTCATAACGCTTGGATAGCTCATGCCATGCCATTCCGTCGTATCAGGGATGTGGAATCCCTTCGGACAGAATTTCTGCGCCGCTTCATAATCCATGTAAATGCCATCGTCCCAAAATTCAAACAAGACCGTTGATTTTTGATAAAGCGTCGTATCGCGATAAGCATGCCAGAAAGAATCGAAGCTGTCGCTGCGTTCTGTCAACTTGTCAAAGGCAACCGTCTTTATCCCGCGTCCGCCACTCAAAAACAAATTGCCGCCATACGCGAACGCCCCGTAATCGTGCGTTCCATCCGAAGCCTTCGTCAATCCAAAAAATTCATCACCCTTATTTTGCAATTCGATTTTGACAAAGTCATACGAAAAATCGCCGAGCTTGATTCGATAAACCGAATCGCTGATGAACTTCCCTGAAGCAATAATCGAATCTTTAAAAACGTTTGCAGCGTATGGAGAATTGTTCAGCCCCACGTAATGCCAAAGGTGGTCTTTCGAATCGCAAGCCATCGTATGGTATTTTGTAGGCAACGCAGAAGTTCCCACACGAGTACCTTTACATTCGTCTTTGTGGCTCTTATTCACACGCAACGAATCCACTTCGTAATACGAGGCATATCCCCATCCATCGCCACATTTCAAGACAACGCTATCGTACTCGACAACCATCCCCCTGATAGAATCCCTGCAAAGCAGCCCATCTTTTAACGCAGGCAACGCATAATCATCTTTTTCGGTCGCCTCGTGCCAATAGCCATTCATGCAGGCATAATAGCGGTTGCCGTATTTTTCAACGTAAGTGTTGTACGGGCACTCGTCCAGCTTTTTAACAGGTGGCAAAACTTCGTCATCTTTCAAAAGTTTCCATACCCTGTCGCATATATAGTAGCTGCTATCGTGAGAAACGAGCTTGCCCTCGCGATCGCAAGATTCTCGATAATACAGAGGAGCAATAATCGGCTTCCACGCTCCGCTATTGCAAATAAAATATTTAGCTTCTGGAATTTTGACTCTGACATTTTCACGATTCACGTTGCATTCGCCCTCGTAAAAAATCACGTCGTCAACAGGTCTCCAAGTCCCTTTTTCGCAGCGGGCAAAAATCGTGTCTTCGTGAGCCAATTTCTGTTCGTTTGCAATGCCGCAATTTCCAAACAACTGCACTGCACGACCATCAAAGCTGTTCTCAGGAATTCCCTTTGCGCCTTTCTGCAAAACAGCCTTCCACTCACGATTATTCTTTTGGCAAACAAAAGTGCTATCCCCCACTTTCAAGGAATCGTCCATCCCCACAACGCAAGGACCGAGCTTCGTTTCGTAAGCATTCATGGCACGCCAAGCGTAATTCGAGTCGAACATGTCGCAAACAAAACTTTCGCCCTTGAACGCGCTCGACTTTTTATCGTTAATCGCCACAAGACCAAGCGAATCGCAACGCGGCATGTTATAAGCCGTTTCGACAATTCTGAACGCAGCGGCATAATAGTCATTCGTGAAAAGCACAGTCTTTTTCAAAGACTCGTACTGGTCATCATCAAAATTTCTCTGGTTCATCTTGTAATAACGTGCTACATCGTCGCCAATCGTTACCGCAGGCAAAAAATCCCACCAAGAAGACGAGCCGCCAACAGAATCCGCAAGCTCCGTAAACGTCTTGTAGAACGAAGGTTCCTTCAAAAAGAAGCGTCCGTACAAATAAACTAGCGGAGTCAGCATTTCCTTAGGCAACGCGGCATTCGAAACATTGTACTTGTTATCGGTTCGCCATTCCAAAAGCCAACTCGCTTCGAGATACGCTTTGTCGTATGCATCCGAATAAGAGTAGCCCTTCTTTTGTACAAGATATTCTATACGCTTAGAAAGCAATGCATCGAACAAGCGGACATAAACCGTTGAGCGCTCTTGAACGCGAACGTATTCGACAAAATCCATCGTTTTTGAATCCTTGCTATCTTCAAAAACGCATGTGAACTTCAACTTTGCAATCGATGAATTTTTAAAAAAGAGCGAATCCGTATAAAATCTATCTTTATCTGCATTAAAACGTGCCACCACGCTATCTACGCCATTCAACGAATCATCTACAGTCACGACTTCAAGATTTTTCAATTTTAACGCAGCAAGAGCAGACTCGACTTCAATTGGAAAGCTGCGTCCAGAAATTTCAATATCCGCTTCAGATGGTACATTTTTGCCAAACTTGTCATCTACATTTTCGAAATCCGACGCGTAAGTATCGCCCTCATAGCAAGCGGCAAGCATAAAGCAACAAATACAACATGCCACCACCAGCAACAGCAAATGATGCTCAAAAATTCTTTTAGCCAAGGTTTCCTCCTCGCTACATAAAATCCGTACGCAGACGACGCAATTTATTTTAATCTACAAAATTCAGACAAATAAAACGAGGATGACGGTTCTAGTAACTAGTAACTCGCGACAGCGCGAAAGCGGCTCCGCCGCCCTCTCGTCTCTAACCAACCCAAACGACTTCGTTTCCGACGCGGGGGGACTCTGCACGGTTCGGGAGTCCGCTTCCGGTATCGGCGTAGCCGACGGCAACGGAGGCATATACACGTTCGCTTTCCTTAAGCCCAAGCGAACGGAGGTATTCTAAAAGCGTCGGGTCTTCGTTAAGCCACTTGAGCTGATTGATGTAGCAACTGCCAAGGTCCAGCTCGTTCGCAGCTATCATCATATTTTCAACGGCACATGCCACATCCGCCATGTTGTTGCCATATTCCTTCTGGTTCGCAACGACTATGAGCACGGGAGCGGTATAGCAGAACGAGTAGTTCCCCTTACGCGAAAGCGTAATAGAGTTCTTGAGGCTCTTGTAAAGGTCGTCGCGGAGTTCCATGTTCGCAAACGCCGCTTGCACAAGCTCCTTGAGCTTTGCGATTGCAGCCGCATCCGAAATCACAAAGAAATGATTCGTTTGAGCATTGCCGCCGGTAGGTCCAAATTGACCCGCCTCGACAATTTGTTCAAGTTTTTCGCGTTCGACAGGCAGAGCCTTGAATTTGCGAGTGCTACGACGTGTCTTGATAGCTTCAAGTGTATTCATTATTTCTCCTTTATAGATTCCCGCTTGCACGGGAATGACAAAACTGCCTACTGTGGCGTAGCCACCCTAAGCTCTAAAAGCGAAGCGGTCTAAGCTCTGCCTACTGCGGCTCCGCCGCTCTCTCGTCTAATACTACTTCTCCAGCGGAAGCATCAAAATTCTGGACTTGCGCTTTTGGTTGTAATGTTCGCGCTTGCTCTTGGGCAAATCTTCGACCGTTCCGTCCTCGAATCCAAGTTGGTAGAACCAGTCCAACGCCTGCGTCGTGAGCAAGAACAAAGTTTTGTAGCCCTTCATGCGGCCAAGCGAAATCAAGTGACGCACAATCGCTTCGCCAATGCCCGACT
>CAMZGI010000095.1 GCA_947306305.1 uncultured Fibrobacter sp. | reverse complement strand
TTTGTGTTTGAAACAAGGATAAGGACCCGAGAAGAGGGTGCGACTAAACAACGAGGTGTGCGAAGCACGAGCGAAGGATTCCCTTTTCTCGCACCTTATTGTTCAGAAAACGTGAACGGCGCCGTAACGGTAGTCTTGCCGTAGTATCCGTCGTGAAATTTCCATTGCTTTATATCTTCTAAAATTGCCTTTTCGAATTCGGGATACTCCGTTGTCGCCTTGACGATTTCTGCATCACCCACATCGCCACTAGGGAGAATAACCCACTTCACCGTAACTTTGCCCTCAAAATAACGCTTCTTTAAATAACGGTTATAAATAGGCTTCAACCGCGGCGTTTCTTTACGGACGACTTTCATGATTTGACTTGCCGAGCGAGGCTGAGTAACAGCGACCCCCTTGGCTGAAAAATCAATATGTAGTTGTGGTCTGAGTGTGCTGTAATCAAAGAGAGAACATTTCAACTCGGTTAGTTTTTCCTGAACCTCTTTTTCTAGCTCTGGATAATTGACGGTCGAAGAATCAACGATTACACTGTCTATACCGCCATCTTGACGCACAGTCATCGTCACGCTGATGTAACCGGCAAGCTCTGGACGTTCCAAAACGTATTTGTCATAAATCGGGAGCGCAAGTTCTTTCACGCTTGCGAGGAATGCGCTATCTGAACGTATCTTAGTGGGATGAATTTCATCAAAAGAAGCCGTGTTTGCAGACGGCGTGTTGGACGCGCATGCCCAAAGCATGATGGCAACGATAAAAAGACAAGCTAATCTCATGAATTCAACCTTTGTTCAAAATATAGAAATGTCCTCGTTCTTCTAAGCTTTGCCTGCTAAGTTCTTTTGGGGGGGGGCGAGCTATGAGCAGTGAGCAATGAGGTATGAGGTTGCTTCGCAACAGTTCTAAGTTAAGAGTTACTAGTTACTGAGGTGCCTACGGCACAGTTATGAGTTCTAAGTTACTAGTTACTAGATTTTTCCTTTTAAATTCTTCTAGTAACTACTAACTATTAACTAGTAACTAGTATCTAGTATCTAGTAACTGCGGTTTCGCCCTCTCTGCTCAAACCTCAAAGGCATTCCTCCTTTCTCTTCCTAAGTTCTGCCTACTAAGTTCTGCCTACTATTATCTCTCGTCTTTCGTCTAATTTTCTACATTTACCTCGAATAATAACGACTGAGGCAACTATGTTTTTTGAACAAGCCATCGCCAACAACCTCCCGAACTACACTAAGGAATCTGATTCCGCCTACGGCGAGACCCTCGCTCCGCTCGATTATAAAGATGAGCTCAAGGTCAAGAACGCCGCTATCCGCGAATTTTGGGAAGTCAATCGACTCGCTCGTGGTCCGCAGCCTATCATTGCAAGCCCGATGCCGCGCAATTACCGCACGACGTCTAAGCGTCAAGTCGAAATGAAACCGGGCGACCTCCGTTTTAACGAATACGATAGCATTCTCGAACCCGAAGAGCACAACGCCATTTACCGTCTGCTTTTTGACAAGCTCATTACGCCGGCGTACAAACCGCTTGCTTATGCGCTCAACTGGATTATCATTCGTGGCACGTACAAGTACCGCGTCGTGATTTTCAACGTCAAAAAGTTGGATGCAAGCATTGTCCGCAAGCTCAAGCAAATTGCAGAAGTGTTGCAGCAGAGCCCGTACCATGTAACGGCAGCGCACACTTACGTCGATACGACGGAATCGAACTATTACCTCGAAGCAAAACGCCCGACGGACACGCTTAATTTTAAGCAGCTCTATGGTCCACGCGAACTCTCGCTCGACCTCGGCCACTTTAGGCTCAAGTATCCGGTGACGGGTTTCAGCCAAATTAACGAAAGCCAAATTCACAACCTCATCAAGGCGGCTGGCAGATTGCTCGGTCTCGAAAAGGGCGACAACTTCCTCGATCTTTATTGTGGTTATGGTTTGTTTAGCTTTGCTCTCGGCGAAGCCGCAAAGTCCGTGCTTGGCGTAGAATGGGAAGGTCCGTCCATCGATTGCGCGAAGGCTTCTGCAAGGTTCCTCAAGAAGAACTACAAGTTCATCGCCGGAAAGATTGACGAGACGTTTGTGCAAATGAGACTTCCGCGACCGATTCCTGGCGAACCAGAACGCATTTTGCTCGACCCGCCACGCAAAGGTACTGAACCCGGCGTGATTCGCGCTCTCGCATTGCGTAAGCCTGTCCGCGTGCTCCACATTTTCTGCGGCACTGACGAAATTCCAGATGCGCTCGCCGAATGGGAACGCTTTGGCTACCGCGTTAAAGAAGTGCTGCCGCTTGATTTGTTCCCCGGAACGCCGCACCTCGAAACGCTCGTCGCTCTCGAAAGGAAGTAGGCTGTAGCTCCGCTGCTATGAGTCTTGAGCCGTGAGCGATGAGCTGTGAGGTTTGAGAAGTGGACGATGAGGTGCGGGAATAACGTCATCCTGAACCCTGTAAAGGTGAAGGATCCAGTCAAGATCCTTATCGCATTGGATTCTATCGACCTTCGGTCTCCAGAATGACAGAATTGCTGATAGCTGTGAGTGATGAGCTGTGAGCAATGGGCTGTGAGCTGTGAAGCGTGAAAGGAGAAAATATGTCAAATGAAAATGCAGTAAATTGCGTGAACAATGGTGTAGGGGGCAGGCCTCCTCTTTGGACTCGCACGTTCGTGACGGTCGCTGCAGCGAACTTTCTCCTGTTCTTTAGCTTTTACCAGTTGCTCCCCATTCTCCCGCTTTACATTATAGACAAATTCCAGACCGACAATGCGACTGCGGGCGTTATTATCTCGCTTTACACGATTGGCGCTCTCGCTTGCCGCCCCTTCGCTGGATTCCTTGTCGATACGTTAAGCCGCAAGCCGCTGTATTTCTGGACGTTCTTTGCTTTTACCGTCTGCTTTGTCGGCTACAAAGTTGTTGGGCTTTTGCCCATCCTGGCCGCCGTGCGCTTTGCGCACGGACTTTTCTTCGGCATTTCAAGCACGGCGAGCAATACGGTCGCGATTGACGCTCTCCCTGCGAGCCGCCGAGGCGAAGGCATCGGCTACTTTGGCATTAGCGTGAACCTCGCTTTTGCAACTGGCCCCATGACGGGCATGTTCCTTTACGAAGCTTACGGCGATTCTATCGTCTTTGCGATTTCCGTTGCGCTCTGCGTTATTGGAGTTGTTCTCGTACAAACGCTTAAAGTGAAACCTCGCGACAAAAAACAACACGCTCCGCTTTCGCTCGACCGCTTTTTCCTCACGCGGGCGGTGCCGCAATTTGCAAACTTTATCTTTGTCGGATTCGCTTACGGACCTGTCACGAACTACATCGCGCTCTACGCCAAGGAACTTGGCATCGGTGGCACGGGCTGGTTTTACGCCCTCATTGCATCGGGCCTTATTCTCAACCGAATCATGACGGGCCGCTTGATTGACCGCGGCTACCTTATCCACCTTGTCGGAACGGGCATGACGCTCAACGTTGTCGCGTATTTTATGTTGGCTTTCAGCCACTCCGCCATTACATTCTTCCTCGCGGCATTCCTCATCGGCACTAGCCTTGGACTCATTTTCCCCGGCTACCAGACCATGTGCGTGAACCTCGCTCGTCACGACCAACGCGGCACCGCGAACAGCACCTACCTCAGCGGCTGGGATATCGGCATTGGAGCGGGCATTCTTGTGGGCGGTGCGATGGCGAATCACTTTGGCATGCACCAGCAGGTTTTTTTCACCTGTGCAATCGCCCTTGTGCTCGCAGACATCATGTACCTTGCGTACACCGCAAAGCATTATTTGAGGAATAAGCTGGAAGGGTAGCTGTGAGCTATGAGCTGTGAGCTAAAATTTGGAGCCAAGGGCTCGATTATAATAAGCTCAAAGGCGCGAAGTGCCGAACTCAATGCTCAAAGCGAAGCGACCTCAGTAACTAGTAATTCAGGACTAAAAACTGCGACGCAGTCGCCTTAGCCTCTCTTCTTCTCGTACATCTTTTGGTCGGCGGTCATCACGCTTTTTCTAAAGCTCTCGGCATGCCCATCCCAGCTTGCGTAACCCACGCTCGCTTCAATGGAATACGGGCATGAGCCTCCACGTTTCCGAATTTCTTCCTGCAAGCACTGCTGCACCACCAACACCACGTCTTCGGGGGTGAACGTCTGCGCAATCATCATAAACTCGTCGCCGCCGTAACGGCACAAAAACATCGGGATCTTCAACCGCTCGCATGAACGCTTCAACGCTTGCGATACCGTCACAAGTGCATGGTCGCCTTCGAGATGCCCATACGTGTCGTTAATTTGCTTAAAATGATCTATGTCAATCATAATCACGTAAGAGAATTTTGATTCCCGCTGTTGGTGCAAATAACGTAGCAAGCAATTGCGGTTGTTGAGCGTCGTCAAAGGGTCGGTCGAAATCAGCTGGTTCTGCGAATACAAGTACACGAACAAGATAATGAACGTACACCAGAAGCAAAAAATCGGAGTCGTCATCGAGAAGAATATTTGCGTTCCCGCCGCAAGAATGGCGCCCGGAGTATAGCTCGCCACAATCAGGTAAATCTTCAATTTTTGGCGGTTGTGCAAGGCGAACCCACGGATCAGCCCGCGAATGGTCACCGTCATCATATAGACAAACGGAATGAACGCCAAAATAAAGTAATAAAGATCGCAAGGCTCAAGATTTTCGTTAAGCCAAAAGTTGGGGAACAAAATAAATTGAACAAGCAAAAGCGCTGCTTCCACGACAACGGGGATTCGCAATATCGCTTGCAACTTGCGAATTTGCGGTCGAGTCATGTCCGGACGTGAGCTCATTTCGGCATAGATAAAGCAGCTGTAAAAAAGCACCGCTGCAATAATTGCATTGAGGTAATTCACCGCCAAAACGCTGAACGTATTTTTTACAAAGACTCCGTCGTACACTAGTGCCCAAATCGAGTCGCTCATGAAATAAATTATATGCCACAGCACCAGTTTGTGGAAAAGATTGTCTTTTAACTGCGGTGTCGGGAGACTTTTTATGCTAAAAAGCAAAAGCATCAAAATACAGACACATGCGACATTGACTTCGGCATAAAACACATACACACTCATAAAAACGAAACTATATTTTTTCCCAAAAAAATGGACGAAAAAATTTATACATGAAAATTATACGAGTTACAAAAGAATGCGAAAGAGCTGGAGCCTATTACGTTCGAATCCAGGCGATGGCTCGCAAATACCACATCACTCTCGATGCCGAATTCGATGCAAATGACGGCGAAAAATGCAATTATATACTCGCTTTAGATGACGATTTCCCTGTCGCTACGTGCCGCTGGTTCGGAATCGACGAAAAATCCGCCGAAATCGGTCGCGTCGTCGTTCTCCCGGAATACCGGGGCAAGCACCTTGGGCAAAGCGTCGTCTCCGAAGCCGAAAAATGGATGCACGAACAAGGATTTGAAAAAGCGGTCGTCTCCAGCCGGGTCGGGGTCGAGGATTTCTACAAAAAATTGGGCTACCGCTTCAACGAGTGCGGCAAGGCGCACAATGTCACGTTCCAGTGCGTTTACATGGAAAAAATCCTGTAAAAATACATGCTCGCCTGTTCATTTTAAACGTTTCATATAAAAATTAAACGATACGGCAGAGGTGAAAATAGCGTTTTTAAGCTTAAATTTTGTAATTTTGTTGCATCGAACTGTTCTATCGTGGATATTTTAGTTTATATTTGTAAAGATGAAACCGATTATCGAATATACGGACTTTCGCAAGTACATGAAGGACTTTTACGACGAGCGCAAGCTTCGTCATGTCTTTTCGTGGCGTGAATTTTCGAAAAGTGCCGGGTTCACATCGTCTTCTTACATGAAGGTCGTTTGCGACGGAAAAAGCAACCTCAGCCGCATCGGTATTGAACGCACCGGGCAAGCCATGGGGCTTGTCGGCTTTGAAATGGACTATTTTCGGGTGATGGTCAGGTTCGGGCAAGAAACCGACGATGCCAAAAAGAAAGAAGCCTACGAAGAAATGCTCGCTATCGCGAGAGTCCACAAAGTGCGTGTCGTCGAGAGCGACCTGTTCGATTTTTACGAATCCTGGAAAAATCCAGTCCTCCGAGAACTAGCCCCGATGATGCCGGGAGCCACCCCAGGCGAACTCGCCAAAAAATGCTATCCGACAATCTCTGCGTACGATGTCAAGCAAGCCCTTGACTTTTTGACCAAAGCAGGCTTTCTCAAGAAAACTGCCGAGAATACGTTCGTTCAAAGCGAAACATCCATTACAGGTTCCCCAGAAGCGACAAGACTTGCCATCCGCGACATGCACCGCGAAATGTCCAAAATTGCGACAAGCTCGCTCGACCTCTCCAGAGCCGAAAGAAATTTTAGCGGAGTCACGATGGGCATTTCCAAGGACTCCTACGAACAAATTGTCAAAGAGCTGGACGAATGCCGAAGAAAAGTGGTAAGCATCGCCGCTGGCGACAAGAATATCGATCAAGTTTACAGACTGAATTTGCAACTATTCCCGCTCACTCGCAACGTCAAGGAGAACAGCAATGAATAAGTTGTTCGCAAAAGTTTTAACGGCCACCGTGTCGGTGCTCGCTGCATTTTTTGCAACATCATGTACAGAGCCGAACACCACGATTACAGGAACCGCCGAAGAGCGCAACCAAACAGCTAATGCTGGCGAAAAGAACACTGAAGAAAACTTGCCGACAACCCAAGTTGATTCGCTTGTACGTACAACTTCGTCAAGTGCAGCCCCTAGCAGCGGAACATCGAAATCAACGCCTGTAGGGTCGGATTCTATTGCTGTATTGGATTCCGTGACTTCGCATCATTTTCCTGATCAAGGATTTGGTGGAGCGTACAGCAGCGCTAGAGCTGAATATCCTTTATCTGGTGATGGAAAAGGTGGTGCAGGCGGCGTTGTTGGTGCTAGCAGCTCGTCCAGCACAACTACCGAACCGAACATTGCAGGGCATGTTGATGAAAACCTTCTGAGCGTATATGTTAAAAAGACAGGCATAAACGGAATATCGTTTGATGGTGCTGTTTATGGCATCAACAAGACGTACCAATCTTGCGATCTCTCGACAAGCACTTGTTCTGAAAATGAACCTATCGAAGAATATAGAAGAGTCGGGTTGCACAAAGTCGCTTTGGAAAAAATTGAAGATATTGCAGAAATTTTCCCCATGACGTATGCGACATTGCCTATCGACCAAATTAAAATTTCGTACACAGATGAATGCGCTCTTTACGTGTTGAACGTCAGCGACACTTCACCCGTATGGCGAGTCCTCACAAGTATATCTACAGACTCCATCGTTGTTCAAGAAATCTTCGACAAATGCGATTACGAAGCCCGCCCATTCAAGGTGCACGTCGGATTCCTTTTCTCGTATTGCCGCGAACTTGGAAGTTCGACTAAAATCGTTCAAGAGGGCGTTCCAAACGGAGATGCCAAATGCAGCGACGTCAGCTACGAGGAATACTACAAGAAATAATGGCTTGCAGATATTAGCTATTGCTTGTAAATTTCCGTCAGATATTCTGCGTATTCTTTGAGCCGTTTGCGTAATGAAACCGGCTTTACGACGCGGGCGATATTCGAGAAAGAAACGACCCAGTTGAACAAAAGCTGATTGATTTCGGCTTTCATGTTCACTGTAATCTTTCCGTCTTTCGCCTTGCTGATTCGCATGGAACGGTTGAACGGATTTTCTTGAAGGTAGAGCCGTGCCCGGCTTTCAAATTCAATTTCCACATCTTCAATCTTTGGCTCTTGCCCGCTCATGAACGCGGCTCCCGAAGCCACTTGCCGACGCAATTTATCTAAAATCTTTGGATTCTCGACAAACGATTCCTTCGAAAGTTTGACATTCTTGATGCGGCGGAATTTAAGCGTGTAAGTCGCCCCTTCAACTTTTTCGGACTCGCAGCCAACATAAAGCTCGTCTTCGTAAATGATAATCATCAGCGGAATACGCGTCGATTGCTTGTCGGCATCTTCCGTCATGTACGTCACTTCAATTTTGCGGTGATCGTGAATCGCCTGCAAGATGACGCGAATCTTGTCGCTAGCATCTTCTTCGAACGTGGGCGGAGTCCCCATGAAAAGAATTTTCGAGTTCAACCCTTCGCCCAGCTGGCGAAGCGATTTTTGCTCGCGAGAGGGGAGGCTGTTTTCGATACGTTCCAAAAGCTGCGTGATGATTTCGCTTGTGGCGGGGTAAATGTTCGCGATGCGTTTGAGGAACACGAAATGCAACATCGTGTTTTCGAAATTCGGGAACAAAAGCCTCTCGGCGTTGCGTAATGCAGACCGATAAATTGCAGTACGGCCTTCATTTTCGACCGAAATGTAGCGACCGCCGTCCATCTCCGAAAGGAAACGCATATCGCGTTGCACATTGCGGCGTTCCCCTTCAGGAATCTCAAACAACGTCATCAATTCGCTTACGGTAAATCTCTTGTCTGGATTAGAAATTATCTTCGCAAAAAGTTGCACCGTCCTTTCGCCGCGAGTCATTTCAGCCATAAAAACTCCTGGATTAGTTCAGAGTTAAATATAAACAAAATATGCAACTT
>CAMZGI010000094.1 GCA_947306305.1 uncultured Fibrobacter sp. | reverse complement strand
GACAGCCTCACCGAAAAGCTCGGTGGCGACCGCATCCCGGGCGTTGGCTTTGGCATGGGCGACGTCGTCTTGGCCGACCTTCTCCGCGAACGTGGACTTTTGCCGAGCCCGAAGCAGCATGTCGATTTCTACATCGCAAGCTTCACGAACGACATGAAGAAGATTTTTGAAACGGCCCAGGTGTTCCGCGCAAACGGCAATTCCGTGTCGCATCCGCTTGCAACCATGAAGATGGGCAAGCAGTTGGAACAAGCAAACTACCAGGGGGCATCAATCGTCGTCTATGTCGATGGCGAAAAGGCAACCGAAGGCCAGTTCGAATTCAAGGATCTTCGCGACGGCACCATGCACGTGGGCGACGTCTCCGCCATCGTTGAACGTTCAAAAATGAACATAGAGTCCAAAAAGGTCTAGATTCATCTTTGAAGGAAGGCATCTAGTAACTAGCAACTCAGAACTAATAACTTTAGCGGCATGACTCCAGTAAAAACCTTACTCAGCATTCTTTCCTTGTTCCTCGTCCTTGGGGTGATGGCACTCGCCTATCCCGAAGACGGAATCCAAATTGGCGATACGACGCTACGCTACCCGAAGCTTTCGCAAATTTTCGAGAAAGCGGATACGACTAGCATCGAAAACAAGGCTCAAGTCGATCCAGAAGAAGCTTTCCGCGAAATGATGGAAGAGACTAAGCAAAAGCAGTTTGCGGCATATTCGGATTCCCTCAAGTACTACGAGGACTTCTTCAAGGAAGGCCGCACGCGTTTTGACTTGCCTAACGACGACCTCACTTGGTTTGACAGGTTCTTCCGCAACCTCCAGCAAGCAAAGAAGGATTCAAGCGTTGTTCACGTGATTCATTACGGCGACTCGCAGCTCGAAGAAGACCGCATTTCTTCGACGATCCGCGAAGACTTGCAGACTGAGTTTGGTGGTAACGGTCCGGGACTTTTGCCAGCCGTGATGCACATTCCGTCGATGTCCACATCGCAGTGGAACAACGGCAACATGCAGCGCTACATTATTTTTGGGCATAAAGAAGACCAAGCTACGCACAACCGCTATGGACCATTGGCGCAGATGGGCGAACTCAGCGGCTCTGCATCGATTGGTGTTAAAAAACGTGAAAGCCGTAAGGAACTTTTCCCGCATGTCGGCGGCTACTCGACCATCAGAGTCCTTGCAGGCAAACGCGGAAAACTCAAACTCACGCTCACTTACGAACGCGCAATTACAGAACAAGTTGGCATCCATGCAGACGGCACACCCAAGTTCAAGACTAAGATCAAAAAAGAAATCGCTGAACCTCCAACCGTAGATAGCCTTACCAAGCTGAACGTTTATACGTGGAAGCTCCCCGACACGACTTCGAGCATCAAGATTTCTTTGAGCGGACGCACCGAAATTTACGGCGTAGCCGTTGACGGAGCTTATGGTGTTGCTGTAGATAACGTAGCAATGCGCGGTAGTTCGGGCACGATTTTCCACAAGATCGACAACCAGCTTTTGGCAGAATCTTACAAGGCTCTGAACGCAAAGCTCATCATCATGGAATACGGCGGAAACATGGTGCCGAGCATGTCCGCAAAGACTCTGGACTGGAGCAAAAAGCTTATTACAAGACAAATTCAGGCAGTGCAAAAGGCGAACCCCGATGCAGACATTCTCTTTATCGGGCCAGCCGACATGGCAAAACAAGTTAACGGAAGATGGCAAACATATCCGGCTCTCAAGATGACAATCAAGATGCTTCGCGAAGTGGCTCTTGAAAACGGTCTTGCATACTGGGATATGCACCGCGTGATGGGAGGCGAAGGCTCCATGATCAAGTGGGTCAGAAAGGCTCCGCCTCTCGGATTTACCGACCACATCCACTTCACGCGTCGTGGCGCCGCCAACATGGGCGACCTGTTCTGCTCGTCTCTCCACATGTATTACGACTACTACCAGTTCCGCGAAAGGCACAAACTAAACGAAACGAAGCTCAAGGATATCCGCAAGTATTCGAAGCGTAAAAAAGTGGCTAGTGCGAACAAAGGAAGTAATGCATCTGGAAAGTCTAAAAGATGAGAGGGGGCAAATAGGTGAAATTAAAAATTGCAGCCATTACGGCTATACTCGGCGTGCTTAGCCTTGGGTCTTACGCCAAGGACATGGAAATCACTCCGGGCTATTACGACGCAGATTTTTCAAAATACGACTTTATCGATACGTCGCTCAATACAATCCAATTCCCGAAGGGCAATGCAAGCTTCGAGCCGTTCTTTAAAAAGCTCGACACGCTCGTTTTCGAGAACAGGGGCAAGGTGCGCATTCTCCACATTGGCGGTTCGCATCTGCAGGCAGACGTTATCTCCGGACGAATCCGTGAACACCTGATCAAGGAATATCCGGGCGCTTCGGCTGGTCGTGGTTTTGTATTCCCGTATGCAGCAGCAAGAACAAATACACCTGCAAGCTATGCCAGTTCTTACAAAGGAATTTGGGACAAAAGCAAGAACGTCCAAAAAGAAATCACCAAGCAGCTCGGGCTCCTTGGCATAGCCATCAGCACGAGCGATCCGCGCGCAGAACTCACGCTCCTTTTGGACAAATACAACAACGAACCAATCTGGGGCGAAACGAGTTTTAGGTTGTTCGGATTTAGCGACAGCAACGACGTGCATCCTGTGCTCCGCATCGATGCGATGGACGTGCGCGGAACGTTCGACGCGGCAAGCCAAAGCTACTTGTTTACAAGTCCGCGCCCGATTGACACCATACAAATTGCGTTCCGCTGGAACGACTTGGCTAAGCAAGCCGAAGCAGCAAAGTTCGTTACCGACTCGCTTTACAAAGATTCCGTCGCGAGAGCCGATTCCCTCGCCCGCGTAGCGGACTCGCTCAGGCTCGATTCCCTTGGTCTTTTGCCCCCAAAAGACGTCGCAGCGACGAACAATGCTAAACCAGCTTTGGATTCCATGTTCCAAGGCGACTGCGACGACGTGCTCGACACGAACTGCCTGAACCGCGACGAAGAAAACTCGCTCGTCGAATCCACCGTCAACAAAGCAGCAGTCGTCGATACGACTCCCCCGCGTCCGCGCTTTACGCTCACAGGCATCCTCGCCGAAAACAACGCCCCCGGCATCACCTACACGAACGTAGGCATCAACGGTGCCAAAGTCCAGAACTACTTTGAAGAAGTTTGTCCGTTATTCGAAAAGGAAATGTCCTATTACAAGCCCGACCTCGTCATCTTTGCCATCGGCATCAATGACGCGAACGTCGATGTTTTTAACGACAAGCAGTTCCGCGATGAATACGACCAGCTCATCAAGAGAATCCAAAAGGTGAGCCCCAAGACAGCGTTCATCTTCGAGACGAACAACGACTCTTACCGCAAGGTTCGCAAGAAAAAATACGTGCAGCACCCGAACGGCGAAGTCGCCCGCAAGTCGTTCTTTATGCTCGCCGAAAAGCACAAAGCGGGCGTATGGGACAAGTTCTCCATCATGGGCGGACTTGGCTCCATGGCCAAATGGGAAAAAGCGGACCTCGCCAAAAAAGACAAAGTCCACTTCAAAACCGCAGGCTACCAGCTGCTAGGCGACATGTTCTACAAGGCTTTGATGCAAGCCTACTTCGACCATATCGCAAACCTCCCAGCCGAGGAACCTTCAACAAAAACGACAAAAAACGCCACAACAGCCGCAACAGTCCCGACCATCAAAATACCGTATAAAAAGTAATTTTCTATTTTACAAGCCCAAAAATCATGCTTGACTATATCATTCCCTACCTAACAAGAACATTCGCTTTCGACCCCAACTCCCCGTTGCTCTTTACGCAATTCTACTTCTGGGGATTCTTTGCAGTCGTCTTTGCCATATTCTCGCTTGTCCATAAAAAACTTCTGCTCCGCAACACGTTCATTTTTGCGACTAGCTTGTTCTTCTATTACAAGACAAGCGGAAGCTACGTTTGCATTCTCATCTTCTGCGTAATCGCAAACTACCTTATCGGCAGATTGATCAACTGGACAAAAGCAAAATGGTTAAAGAAAATATGGATGATTCTCGTTGTAGCCATTGATTTGCTGGTGCTTTGCTATTACAAATACTCGTACTTTTTCCTCGACGCGCTTTACGACTTTACAGGCATAGAACTCCACGTTTACAACTTCTTCGCCGATGCAAGCAACCAGCTATTCGGTACAAATTCGCTCGTCGATCAGATTATCCTCCCTGTTGGCATTTCGTTCTTCACGTTCCAAGCGATGAGCTATTGCATCGACATTTACCGTGGAAAAATCAAGCCCGTCAAAAACATTCTCGACTTCGGTTTTTACCTCACGTTCTTCCCGCAGTTGGTCGCAGGCCCGATTGTCCGTGCAGACAAATTCGTTCCGCAGCTTTACAAGCCGTATTTCCTCCCCCGCCGTGCCTTTGGCATGGCAGTGTTCTGGATTTTGAACGGTCTAGCCAAAAAGATTATCTTGAGCGACTACCTCGCCACAAACTTTGTCGATCGCGTGTTCGATACGCCGCTCCTGTTCACCGGCTTTGAAAACCTCATCGCGCTGTTCTCTTATTCGTTGCAAGTTTACGCCGACTTCTCCGGCTATACAGACATTGCAATTGGCGTAGCGCTCTTGATGGGATTCCGCCTGCCGCGTAACTTCAACAGCCCTTACAAAGCAAAGAGCCCCACGGAATTCTGGCGGCGTTGGCACATTTCTCTTTCGACTTGGTGGCGCGACTACCTCTACATTCCCCTTGGCGGAAACCGCAACGCAACTATCGGCACGTTCTTCTGGATGGGATTTTTGAGCCTTGTCGCCATTCTCCTTTCGGGGAGCATGTGGGTCGGAATCGCGCTCGGCGTGTTCTTCCTCTACATTGGAATTTTGGCATACGTCAAGCCTGAATCCCGCAAGACCATCACCACGAACATGAACGCCATGGCGACGCAAATCGTAGGCGGCTGGTGGCATGGCGCTAGCTGGAACTTTATCATCTGGGGCGGCTTGAATGGTTTTGGACAAGTGTTCAACAAGCTCTGGGTCAAACGCAGCGCAACAGTGCGAGCATCTATCGCCCTCGGCCTTTTTGCGCTGAGCGCCATTCTCTTTAAGCACTACACGATTCCTATTTGCGCAATTACCGCCGTGTGGTTTGGCGTGCTCTTTATCGGAATTTACACGAGCATCATCTTCCGCATTTTCAGCGACAGACCCATGAAATGGGTGAACACGGCTTGGAATGTCACGCTCACGTTCGTGTTCATCACGTTCACGCGTTTGTTCTTCCGTGCCGGCTCGAACCTCGACCCCGCCGAAGCAAACGAAGTCGCATGGAACACCGCAAAGAACATGGTTCACCAGATGGGCACTGCATGGCGTTTCGACTCCATCATTCCGATTGCGCAAGAACACATGAACATCATCCTCGTGTTCATCGCGGGCATGCTCATCCACTGGATTCCATCCCGAATCAAGTCGCGTTACCGCATTATGTTCGCTTCGCTCCCGATACCTGCGATGGTTGCGGCAACAGCGTTCATCATCTTCGTGATTTACCAGTTCATGAGTGCAGACAGCTGCCCGTTCATTTACTTCCAGTTCTAGTGCACGCCGAAGGCGGCACAGTAGGAAGTAGGAAGAGCTTAGATGGCGTAGCACGTGTCATCCCCGACACCTGTCCTCGCTTGACGGGGATGATCGGGGATCTTTCAGCGTTCCGAATAAAATTTTTACACAATCCTCCCCCCGATTAATTTATTTTATAAAGTAAATAATAAGGAGGAAATTTGATGTACAAAAAATTCCATCACGTTATGGGAAAGCTATTCCTTTCGTGCACCGCATTTTTCTGGTTTGGATGCACCGACTCTAACAGCGACATCCCCGTCAATCCGCCCAACATCGCCAACGAAGATTCATCCTCAAGCGAAGCTATTTCTTCTAGCGAAGCACCTGCAAATTCAAGTTCCTCTGCGGAAGTCCCCCCAAAGGCTCCCTTTATCGACATTGAAGAGGAACTCGCCAAACTCAAAAAAACGGATACAACAGGGCTCAAAGGGCAATGCATTCCCGTACATCAATATTGCCAAATGTTAGATGGCAACAGCAGCTATTACGCAGCACAAGGCTACGCAAGATCTATAGCCGTCGAAAAAATCAATGCACAACACAAAGATAACCCAAACTACTGGTACGGTTACGATCGTTGCTACAGCAATTTGTTGAATGGCTTAGGAAACGCGCCTGAATATGGAGTCCCAGAATGTCCTTCTGGACTTACACCTTGCGAAACAGAAGACCCGCTCTATAAAGAAGGTGCCCGCATTGACGACGCGTATATAGAAGCTCTCCTGAAAAAAGAAAAGCTTTACCGAGAAACATTACAAAAGACTCTCGAACAAATCAATCAAGGCATGGAAAAATGCAATTAACCCGGCTTCATATCTAAAGGGAAGCCCATGTACAAAAAATTCCATCGTCTTATAGGGAAGCTGTTCCTTTCGGGAGCGTCTTTCTTTTGGGTGAGCTGCGATTCAAGTTCATCTGCGGAAGAGCCGGGGCCATTTATTGACATTGAAAAGGAACTCGCCAAATTACAGCCCGATACGACCAGAGGGCAATGCATTTCAGCGTATTCCTACTGCAATGAGATAGACTACAATGCATCCGATAATGGATTCAACATGGCAGTCGATATCGTATCGAAAAAAAAAGACTCTCTTTTCAGCACAAAACAAGGTGCAGCATTTTCCTACGCCAAACGCAAATGTTACGAAAAATTAATCGGCAATTACTATGCACCAGAATATGGCGTGTCTTATTGTTCGGATTTTTATGACACAGAATATAACCCAAAATCCTTTTTTTCAGCAAACGAAAAGTCACCATCCGCTGAATCCGCACTAAAAGAATACCAACATTTTGTGAAAGAAAACAACTTAACTGAATGCGAACCAGTCACAGAAGGGGTTCGCATCGATGACCAATACATTAAAATTGTTACCGAAAACTACGAACACTTCAGCAAGATAGTCCGTGAAAAACTAGAAGAAATCAACGAGAATGCAACCGAGTGCGAAGCAATGGAATAAGCAGGCAGTTTTATTTAATTTATCTGCACCATTTATTCTCAAAAAAGTTTAACTAATCTACAAAATTATTTACAAATTAATTCAACAATTCACGTAAGTTATTGTCGCTTCGCAATTTACAAAAATCAAAAATTTAAAACAGTTAAAAAACACATTTTACAAAAGCGTCATTTGCTGCAAATCCTTTATAAATCAAGGGAAAACGCGATTCAGTCGTGTTTAAATTTTTTAGCGAAACGCACCTCCGAAAAATTCTCCGTTGCAATTTTTTGAACAAATTTTTACACATTCAAAACCGCGAAAACGTTCTCAAAAAAACGTTTTTTGAGTAATTGTGGAAATATCACATTTAAATATGTTTATATCTAGTGACAAGATTGAAGAAAATGAGTATAATTGGACCCATATATATTATACCTGAAATTTTATGAAGATTAAAACTATACTCATTGTAGGAGTCCTGCCGCTCGCCCTCTTCGCAAAAGATGACGACATGGCTGGAAAGATTGTTCCTCGCCTGATTGAATCTCGAACCACGGAATTGAATCAAACTATCAACGGCATCAATAGCCACGACATTTCGTCCGAAGTCGAAAACACGTCCGTTGGTCAGTTTTTCACTAACGAAAGCAGTTTCTCTCAAAAGAAAGCGAAATCAAAAAAATCCAAGTCGAAGGCTGCAAAGTCAGCCCCAAAAGCAGGAGCTTTTGACGATTTGGACTCCGAAGGTAGCGTCGATTCCCTGAGCACGGAAGAAGCCATTCGCGAATTTGCCGAAGCCGAAGCCGACATCAAGGCGACGACAGACTCGGCATCTACGGGAGAGCTTCCCAAGCAGTTTATCCTCGACATGACCACGTCCATCATCCCGACGGAAAGCCGCCGCATTGCAGGGCACTACGGGCCGCGCAAAACGCGCATGCACCGCGGAGTGGATTTGGGTCTTTGCCACGGGGAAAGCCGCAACATCGTCGCAGCATTCGCAGGAAAGGTGGTGAAAGTCCGCAACCAAGGCCGCCGCAAGGGCTATGGCAAATACGTCATTTTGGATCATGGCAATGGCTTAACGACGCTTTACGCCCATCTCGAACGCTGGAAGGTCAAGGTTGGCGACGAAGTGGAAGCTGGCGATATCATTGGCGTTGGCGGAAACTCCGGCAGATCGTTCGGGGCACACTTGCACTTTGAAATGCGCTACAACGGCATCTACATCAATCCGGAAACCGTGTATAACTTTGAAGAAGGCACGTTCCAGAACGTTTCTATCGCTATCGACACGGACAAGCTGCAAGAAGCCGAAGCCGAATTCCAGAAAGAACTCGGCAAGAGCAAGTTCTACAAAGTCCGCCGCGGCGACTGCCTTCAAAAGATTGCCCACATGTACGGCATTTCTATAGAGCAAATTAAGCGTCTGAACAACTTAAAGACGAACAACATCCGCCCCGGTCAAGTGCTCCGCTGCTCGTAATTTGGATTTTTTCTAACTCCATTCGCAGCCTCGGCTCCGCCGAGGCTGTTTTTTT
>CAMZGI010000093.1 GCA_947306305.1 uncultured Fibrobacter sp. | reverse complement strand
GCCCGGAATTCTTGAACCGCTTGGACGAAGTGCTTGTGTTCCAGAGCCTCTCGAAACCGCAGATCCGCGATATTGTCAAGCTCAAATTTGCGGACTTGGCAAGACGCGCTGCACGTCAGGACTTGGTCATTACGCTTTCGGATGCGGCTCTTGATGCGATTGCCGAAGGTGCTTACCAGCCGGAATTCGGTGCAAGACCGATTCAGCGTTACATCGAACGCAACATTGAACGCCCGCTGAGCCACGCCATTCTCTCGGGAACGGTAAGTGCGGCAAAGCCTGCCGTGGTCGATTACCAGAATGGAACGTTTGTGGTGAAATAGGGCCGCGTTGCGGCAGTTAATAGTTCTGAGTTACTAGTTACTAGATTTTTCTTTTAGATTCTTCTAGTAACTAAGTTCTAGTAACTATTAACTAGTCCGAAGGGCGAAGTAACTGTGCCGAAGGCACTAAAGCGATGTCATAACATAAAGAGCAATGGTTTTCACATCATTGTTCTTTTCTTGCATTACGCCGACGTCGAAGTCTAGGCGCACATGCGTTCCACCGAAGGTGAGTTCAATTTTCGGGATGATATCCACCATAAAGTCTTCGCGGAGGTTCCCGACGGTAGCGGAGGAGTTGATTTCGAGGAATATTCGGAACATTCTTCCAAAGACAAGAGTCGGAATCATAGCTCCCGAAAATTTGACATACCCATCTTTGCCTTTGTACTTTGTCGCTCCATCGAGGAATCCTGCACGGAGTTCGTAGTAGTTCGCAAAGCATTTGGCGATGAAAAATTGCGTTCCAATCGTAAAGACAACTGCGCTTTGACCTACGTCGCTCAAGTCCAAGTATCCGTCAAATGCGATGAACGAACTGGGCTTGTAACGGTAACGAACGCCAAGGTCGAGTGCCGTTTCGGTGCGGTCTAGTTTATTGTAAGTGTTGATGTCGAGCTTTGCGCCAACGTCAAATTCTTTGTTGAGCCTAGTCGTAAAGTTGAGCGGAAATAGCACGTTGGAGTTGAACGGAGAGCGGATGCCAAGTCCGACGCCAATCTTTGGAGAGGGGCGGCTTTCGGGGCCAAACGTGTAGCGCATATCCCAGAATCGGTCGAGCGCGAATGCATTTGTAACGAGAACGGCAAATAGTAGGCAAAGAATGTGTTTCATCGATATCAAAGTTAGATAAATCGTTTGGTAAAAGCTAAATTTACATGCGTTAAAATGGAGGTATTTGTGGTTGATCCGCGTCCAGAACTTTCTAAACTTTCCGATTACGTCCCTGGCAAGTCCATTGACGAAATTCGTGAACGTTTTGGTCTTAAGAATGTTGTAAAGCTTGCGTCTAACGAAAATCCGCTTGGCGCTTCCCCGAAGGCGGTGGAGGCGTTCCATGAAATTGCAAATTCGTTGCACTTGTATCCGCGTGGCGATGCTCCCAAGCTGATTGATGCGATTGCTCAAAAGTTTGGCGTGAACAAGAACCAGGTTGTGATTGGCAATGGTTCTGACGAAATCATCGACATGGTGGGCAAGGCGTTTATCCGTCAAGGCGACAACTGCGTGGGCGTGACTCCGACGTTCTCCGTGTATAAGTTTACGACGCTTTCGAACGGTGCCGATTTTATTGGCGTGGGCGAGGGCGACGAACGTGCAAGCCTCGATAAGCTTGCAGCGGCGATTAACGAAAAGACTCGCGTTGTGTTTATCTGCAACCCGAACAACCCGACCGGTCATTATTATACCGATGCAGAAATTCGTGCATTCCTCGCTAAAGTTCCGAAGAACGTTCTCGTGTTCTTGGACGAAGCTTACGCTGAATTTGCAACGGCTCCGGATTTCCCGAAGCTCGCTTCTGCGTTGGATGAATATCCGAACTTGTTTATCAACCGCACGTTTAGCAAGATTTATGGCTTGGCTGGGCTTCGCGTGGGTTATGCGGTTGCGAATGCTGAAGTTATTCGCCACATGTGGAAAATCAAGCCGCCGTTTGACGTGAACCAGGCTGCTCAGGTGGCTGCGATTGCTGCGTTTGCCGATACGGACCACGTTGAAGCGACCCGCAAGAATAATGCTGTTGGCATAGAATACTTGAACCGCGAATTTGCAATGCTTGGCTTTAAGGTTCTCCCGACGCAGGCGAACTTTATCTGCGTTCGCATTGGTGCACGTGCTAAGGAACTTGTTTCGTTCTTGGAACAGAACGGCATGATTGTCCGTGGACTCACGAGCTTTGGCATGCCTGAATTTATCCGCATTACGGTGGGCAAACCCGAAGAAAACGAACTCTTGGTTACTCTTGTTCAAAAGTGGGTTGCAAATGGGTGAGTATCAGGAACTTTTAAAAATCGCCCTTAAAACGGCGGAGCTTGCCGAAGAAAACATTCTCAAGTTCTATCAGAACGACGTGGGCGTGGAATGGAAAGCCGACAAGACTCCCGTGACGATTGCGGACAAGAAAACGGAAGAACTCGCTCGCGAATTTTGGGCGAAGGAAACTCCGGGCTTTGGCGTGATTGGCGAAGAATTCGGCATTGAAAGTCCTGATGCGGAATACCAGTGGGTGATAGACCCGATTGATGGAACCAAGTCGTTTATCCACGGTGTGCCTTTGTTCGGAACGCTGATTGCTCTTTGGCGCAAAAATGTCCCGATTGCAAGCGTGATTCGTTTGCCGGCGATGAAGAGTGCTGTGTGGGCGGTGAATGGCGGTGGCGCGTTTTTGGATGGTCGCGAAGTCCACGCTTCTCGCGTGTCTCAACTGAACGAAGCTCTTGTGCTTTCGGGAACGATCAACACGATGGAAGATAAAGGCTTTGGCGAAGGCTTCACGAAGCTTCGCCGCAGTGCCCGCTTGCATCGCGGCTGGGGCGACTGCTTCGGCTATTATCTCGTGGCGGCTGGTCGTGCTGAAATCATGGTGGATCCGGTCGTGTCGATGTGGGACATTGCGCCGTTCCCGCTTTTGATGAAAGAAGCGGGTGGCAAGTTCAGCACGATAGACGGAAAGACGGAACTCTTTGATGCGTCGGGCAAGCCGACCGCTCCCATTTACGAAGGCTTCACGAGCATCGCGACGAACGGCTTGCTGCACGACGTCGCTCTCGAAACGCTGGCAAATCGCTCATAGCGCCTCACCCCTCCGTGGCTCATAGCTCATTGCTTACGGCTCGCAGCTCTCCGCTGCGAAGCTAATACGCTATAATAAAACTAGTGGTCTTGCCTTTGTTGCCAACACGGAATCGGTAAACTCCTGGTGCCATCATCGATTTGACTTGTTCTTCCTGCAAGCAGAAAGACGTTCCCTCGTACTTTTCTTGAGAGACTAAGTCGCCTCGTCTGTTGCGGATTTCGATGAACTTTTTGTCTTGCGGGAGCGGAGCAAAGCAGAGTGCTCCGTTTTTCCAAGGAACGGGGTAGGCATGCGGAGGTTGCGCGTTATGGACTATCGGGATGCTTTCGGATTTGCCTAAACGGCTGAAAATCCATGTCGAAGAATCGGCGGTAGCCAAAATGGTCAAAAGGCTGTCTAATGTTTTGTTGTTCTGAAGTTTGTGGATGGTAGCTTTGCCATCGTTGTAAACCACGATGGAACCTTTACCGATAAAGTTTGTGAAGTCTGCCGTGTAACGAGAAGTGTAGCTTTGCGGGATGCGGTAATAGGTAAAGGCGAGGCTTTCAAGACTGGGTTTGATCGAATCTTTGACGAGAAATTTTGCATTGGACCATTGCGATTGATCGTCGTTGATCCATTCTTTCTTCTTGATGTCTGCACTGCGGTTTCCAGAAAACGAGAGTCGAACGGCGAAATCGTGGAAAATGCTGTCGGCATCGAGTTCTTTGGGTTTGAGGACGGAACTCAGCTGAAAATCAAAATCTTGGTATGGGTTGTTTGAATAGCTTTCCCAAATGGATTTGTCTAATTCGCTGGACACCCTGTTGTACAAATAAAGGAATAATGTCGATGCGGCGTAATTGCGGAATTTTGAAGAAAGCGGTTTTTCCATACGGTCAAAAATGTCGTGTATGTAGCGGTGATAATCGTCAACTTCGGGGTTGGTGATTTCTTCGTAACCTGTGGCGGATGCTTCGAACCAGAAAGTGTCGGTGACGAACATGCTGACGTATGTAAGCTGGACTGCGTGATAGAGCTCGTGGAAAGAGGTCAGCCGGACTCCTTTAGCCCATTTTTCGGCGTAGGAGTAATTATAGGTGGTGTTGCTTAATTGTAGCGAGGGCTTGACGTAAGTGCAAGTGTCTCCATTGACAAAAATCGTGTCTGCATCTTTATCCAAGGGCGAGGGGTAATAAAAGTCGTTGTCCATGAATATTTGAGATGTTCCGTTAATGTCGTCAATTGGGACGGTTAATGCAAAACATTCTGTGCATCCGCTGAAGAGCCCTTCTCTGGCTTGGTTGAGCTCGATGATTTCAACTGCGTATAAGCCGTCTTTGATTTTTTGTTGGAAATGGTGGCTTATTTTGGGCCCTTTGGGGGCTTTCATTTTTTTCTTGTTGACGTAAAAATTCCAGGCTTCTTCCATGCTTGCTGCGGTGCTGTCGGCGAATGCATGGGTCGTCGCATGCGGACCTGTCAAAACGTACATCACTTGAAAGTGCGGCGTTTCAATGGTATAGACGGAATCGTAAAATACCTCTGCTGGGCATTTCTTGGCTTCTTCGGTGTTGCTTTTGGCGGAGTATAGAGTTTGTGCGTGATACTGGGAGTGCTTGCGCTTTTGGATGAGCTGCTCCAAAACTTGCATGGTTCCGCATTCCCTTTCGTAGGCGTGCAAAGACGTTGTTGCAAATACAAGGTATAATGCAGCAAGTGCGGTTATTCGGGAGAATGTATAGAAAAGTCCTTGGCGCATTTTAAAGTACTCCTGCGTCCTTGAGAATTTGCTTTGCTCTCGTTTGAATTTCGGCGGAAACGGTCAATTGTTTTTGATGGTGCGGCTTGACGCGGGCATCTATAATTAAAGGGGCTTTGCATTTCCAATGCTTGTCGCAAATGGATTCGTCAAAACCGTAAATATCTTGCGCGGGGTCGGAACGCGTGAACGTAAGCCACAGAAAATCGCTCAATACGTTGTTAGTGCTCAACGCTCCATTGTCGATGACGGAAATCCAAGGGTAGTTTTCTCGGAATTCCCAGTGGGCGAGGCTTTGTTTTAGCGTGTCGATTGCGTCGGATTTCTCGGCGGAGAATGTCGCAGAACATTCGAGCAAAAGCACGCCGTCCATTACGATGGTTGCTCGCGTAAAACCTTGCGGGAGCGCAAGCGATTTTAAATCGTCTGGATTGTTGCGGAGCTTTCGGCACTTGGCGCCAGCGGCTGCAATAACGACTTTGGAGCCGTGGTTGAGGCTTGTACCCGTGTAGTCGAGCGTGTCGATGGTTGTCGCAGTTTGGAAATGCAAATCGCGGTCGAAATGGACGCGTTCAAGAATATGGCTGAAGAATGCCGGGATATCGTCAACGCTGAGGTGAGGGGAATCCTCTTTCGCTGCAATAATCAAGTACTTGCTGAGGCTCGCTTGGTTAAAACCAAGCAGCGCGTTCGCCGTCTTTAAAAGTTCCATCGGTTCGCGTTCTGCTTCGCTCGCGTAGGGGCGGAACGATTCCGAGCCTAGCGCAAGGCATAGCGGGTGTACGCCCGCATCATCAACGGCATGAATGCCGTAAACGCCGGGGAGCGTTGCAGGAACCATCGGCTTTGTGATTTCGTGGATGAATTTTCCGAATAAAGTATCTTCTTGAGGCGGTCGCCCGACGACCGTGAACGGGAAAATGGCATTCTTTTTGCAGAGCACTTTATGGACTTTCATACAAGGGAAATCGTGTTTCCCGGAATAATAACCGATATGGTCGCCAAACGGGCCTTCGGGTTTTAAGCCGGGTTCGAGTTCTCCCAAAATACAAAAATCGGCATCGCTAGAGACAAGGTAACCATTGTGTTCAAAGTAACGGAACCGGCGGTTGCCGAGCATCCCTGCGAACAAAAGTTCCGAGAGGTTTTCGGGCATGGGCATCACGGCGGCGAACGTGTGCGATGGAGGTCCGCCAATAAAAATGCTGACCTTGAGCGGTCGGCCTTCTTCAATGGCTTTTTGATGGTGGCGGGCGATGTCGCGCTTGATTTGGTAATGCAGGCCGCATTCTTCGTTCGGGATGTAGTCGTTCCCGGAAATCTGGATGCGGTACATGCCGACGTTCGTCTGCATGATGCTTGCATTTTCGCTTGGGCGTGTGGCGACTTGCGGGAGCGTGATGAACGCTCCGCCGTCTAGCGGCCAGCTGACCAGCTGCGGCAAGTCGTGCAGAGAGCATTCCTCAAAATCTTTAATGCTTCCCGAACGCTTGGGGAGCGAGCTTAGCCCTGCATTCGCCGCTTTGAAAAGTTGCTTTGGCGACTTTAACGAGTGCTTGAAAAACTCAACGGGGTTTGACTTGAACTGGACTGCCGCCCTTGTTTGCTCGAACCCGTCGCGGAATAAAAACTTGAACCGTTCTTCGCTTCCGAAAATGTTGCAGACCGCGCGGAACTTGCTCCCTTTGACATGTTCAAAAAGGAGTGCCGGACCGCCTTGCCTAAAAGCTTCCCTCGCAATTTCGGCCATTTCTAAGTAAGGATCGACCTCGGCGTGAATACGCTTGAGCATTCCCGCTTTTTCTAAATCCAGCAGGGCTTGTTCGAGGGACTTGTACATGATGTTATCCGGCGGTTGCGGACTGGTTCAAGGCTTCAAATGCTTGCGTTTTTTTCTTTGTTTCTACAAATGCAATTTGTTCACGAGCCATTGCTCGTGCAGGGAGAGCGTAAACCATGCAAGCGCTAGCCATGACAATCGAGAACGTGTCTTCGGCAAAGTCCTTGCATCCTTGGAATGTCATGTCGTCAAAGCATGCGGTCACGTTGTTCGCGGACTCGAACTTGTGCTTTGCGGTAAAGCCACGGAACGGACCTTCGCCAAGGCGAACTGCAATCTCGAAACTCTGGTTGGTTTCGCTTGTGTTGACCGCTCCAATAATGCCAGTCCAACTTACTTTTCTAAACCCGGCAACGATAGTGTAGCGGATAAACTCGCCGGATTCGATTTTTTTAGGCAAAGTGTAATAGAGAACTGCGTTCGTCCCCACGGATAAGGTCATCGGCGCGTAACGCATAATGTCTAGCGTATCTGCAAGCGAACCAAATTGCCATGAAGTTTGACTGAATTGAACCATGTCGTATAATGTAGTAAAATTTTTTGTAATTATATGATATTCGTCAAATTTAGGGTTTAATTTAGTAAGTCATTTTTTTAAATTGCGTTGAGCATGAACGACTTAGAAGTAGATAAAAGTTTTTTAAAAAAAAGTACGCTGTTCAACATTTTGGGGACAGCCCTTAAAATTTGCGGTCCGTTATTGACCATTATGCTCGCTCGCATTTTTGGAACGGGCGAATTTGGCATATTTGTTTCGACACAAGGGCTCTTGCTGACGATCGCGCACGCATCGACGCTGGGCTTGGATATTGGGCTGCGTTGGTATTTGCCGCAGAATAAACTCCGCGGAAGGGTGGCTTATTGCGGCATTATGGAATCTTTCTGGATTTCTGTTGCCATTTCTTTGTTCGTGACGATTGTCATTATACTGGGTTCGTTTACGTCGTTAATTTCTGATGAACTCCCGTATTACGCGATTTCGCTAGTGTTCTATTCGGGAATGTATGTGCTGAGCAACTCTTCGGAAGGGAACCGTAAGCCATGGATTTCGATTTTTATCAATGATTTTGTAATTGCTGTGATGGCACCTCTCGTGTCGATCATTTTGCATTATTTGGACATTCCGCATGCGCTCCCGTTTGGGCTTTTGTTCGGGCAGGTGATTGGCTTTACGATGCATGCCAAGGCTGTTCGCAAGCAGTTCAAGGACATGCCTATTATTCCGTCGGGACTTGCATCGAAGGAACTTGTTTTCTATTCTGTGCCGCTTGGATTGACTGTGTTTGTCGGCAATTTGCTCCAGCGTTCTACGCTTTGGATGGTGCTGTTCTTCTTGAGTCCTGAAGCTTCGGGCGTTTACGCTTTGATGATGACTCTTGCGAACGGCTTGCAGACGATTCGCAATGGTTTCAACCCGATTATTACGCCGGTGGTGTCGGGCATGGACGAAAATCGCTTGAAAACGGATTTAAAGCCCGTCTATTCTTATTGCATTTCGATGGCGACGATGATTCAGGTGATTATCGGATTCTTTATTGTGCTGTTCCCCGAAGAAATCATGTCCATTGCGGGCAAGAGTTACGTGGTGCAGCCGATGGCGCTCGGTATTTTGCTTTTCTTCCAGCTTGTGGTGACGTTCTTTGGAATGGTGAATACGGTGATTGATGGAATTGGAAAGAGCGTTATTAATTTGAAGTCTAGCATTATTCAACTATTCACTTCGGTGATTGTGGGGCTTATCTTGATTCCGCCACTGGGGCTTTTGGGCGCTGCGCTCTCGATGCTAATTTACGGGATTGTCTCGTCCGTTTATTGCAATGTCTATTTGCTCAAAAGAAAACTCCAACCGTATTCCAAAAAGTTGTGGCCTGAATTGGTTTGGATTGCTTTGCTGCTCGCTCTCTATGTCTTGATTAACGCGCAGTTGATTACGCTTACGATGGTAGGGAAGGTTGTTGTTTACCTTAGCGTGCTGCTGGTGCTGGGGGCACAGTTCCTGTTTTACAAGAGAAA